>DASUON010000572.1:0-10455 GCA_036276615.1 Burkholderiaceae bacterium | reverse complement strand
CGGAACGTGAGCGTCTGCAGTCGCCTGAAGAGCGTGAAGAGCTCAACGGCCTGTACGAGTGCATCCTGTGCGCCAGCTGCTCGACCAGTTGCCCCAGCTTCTGGTGGAACCCCGACAAGTTCGTGGGCCCCGCCGGTCTGCTGCAGGCGTACCGCTTCATTGCCGACAGCCGCGACCAGGCCACCGCCGAGCGTCTGGACAACCTGGAAGACCCGTACCGCCTGTTCCGCTGCCACACCATCATGAACTGTGTGGATGTTTGCCCCAAGAGCCTGAACCCCACCAAGGCGATTGGCAAGATCAAGGAAATGATGGCGCTGCGTGCCATCTGATCCCCGATCCGAAATGGTCATGCAAGACAGCCCACTGCTCGGTGAACGTGCCCTCAGCAAACTCAAGTGGCGTTGCCGCCGGGGTTTGCTGGAGAACGATTTGTTCATCGCACGTTTTTTCGAGCGGCACGAGTCTGGCCTGACCGAGCGGCAAGCCGCAGGGCTGGAAGCCCTGATGGACCTCTCCGACAACGACCTGCTGGACCTGCTGCTGGGGCGCAAGCCCCTGCAAGGCGATCTGGATCGGCCCGAAGTCGCTGACGTCCTGGCCCTGCTCAAACATCCTCCGAGCTGATTCGCACATCAAACCCGCCAACCCGAGAAGGAAGTCACCATGAAACTTGCCGACAACAAAGCCACCCTGTCGTTCTCCAACGGCAGCCCGAGCATTGAACTGCCCGTCTACAGCGGCAACATCGGTCCCGACGTGATCGACATTCGCAAGCTGTACGGTCAAACCGGCATGTTCACCTACGACCCGGGCTTCCTGTCCACGGCGTCGTGCCAATCGGCCATCACCTACATCGATGGCGACAAAGGCGAGTTGCTGTACCGCGGCTACCCCATCGAACAGTTGGCCACCCAGTGCGATTACCTCGACACCTGCTACCTGCTGCTCAACGGCGAACTGCCCAACCCTGAGCAGCGCAAGGACTTCCACAAGCTCGTGATCAACCACACCATGGTTCACGAGCAAATGCAGTTCTTCCTGCGTGGCTTCCGCCGCGATGCCCACCCCATGGCCGTGTTGACCGGTCTGGTGGGTGCCATGTCGGCCTTCTACCACGACAGCACCGACATCAACAACCCGGAACACCGCCACGTGGCGGCCATCCGCCTGATCTCCAAGATGCCCACCCTGGTGGCCATGGCCTACAAGTACGGCATGGGTCAGCCCTTCATGTACCCCCGCAACGACCTGAGCTACGCAGGCAACTTCCTGCGCATGATGTTCGGCACGCCTTGCGAGGACTACAAGGTCAACCCCGTGATCGAACGTGCGATGGACCGCATCTTCATCCTGCACGCCGACCACGAACAAAACGCCTCCACCTCCACCGTGCGCCTGTGCGGTTCCTCCGGCACCAACCCGTTCGCCGCCATCGCGGCCGGTGTGGCCTGCCTGTGGGGCCCGGCCCACGGCGGTGCCAACGAAGCCTGCCTGAACATGCTGGAAGACATCCAGCGCAACGGCGGCGTGGCCAAGGTGGGTGAGTTCATGAACCAGGTCAAGGACAAGAACTCTGGCGTCAAGCTGATGGGTTTTGGCCACCGCGTGTACAAGAACTACGACCCCCGCGCCAAGCTCATGCAGGAAACCTGCAATGAAGTGCTGGCCGAGCTGGGTCTGGAAAACGACCCGCTGTTCAAGCTGGCCAAGGAACTGGAGAAGATCGCCCTGGAAGACGATTACTTCGTCCAACGCAAGCTCTACCCCAACGTGGACTTCTACTCCGGCATCGTGCAGCGCGCCATCGGCATCCCCGTGAGCCTGTTCACCGGCATTTTTGCCCTGGCCCGCACCGTGGGCTGGATTGCCCAGCTGAACGAAATGCTGGCCGACCCCGAGTACAAGATTGGCCGTCCGCGTCAGCTGTTCACCGGCTCCCCCCGCCGCGACGTGCCCGCGTCCATGAAGGTCTGACGATCGCCTGCCCGGTGCCGCCCGCACCGGGCCTGACCTGCCAACCCGGCCAGCACCCCTGCTGCCCGGGTTTTTTCATCCGGGTCCGGCGTTCGCGTCCAGAATCGGTGGCCTCTAAAATCTCCGGTTCCACGAAAAAGCCCCAGCCCCGCACGCACCACAGGTAACACAACGATGGGACGCACCCTTTACGACAAGATCTGGGACGAGCACGTCGTCCACACCGAAGAAGACGGCACCGCCATCCTCTACATCGACCGGCACCTGGTGCACGAAGTCACCAGCCCCCAGGCCTTTGAAGGCCTGCGCCAGGCCGGTCGCCCGGTGTGGCGCGTCAGTTCCATCGTGGCCACCGCCGACCACAACACCCCCACCACCGGCTGGGAACGGGGCTACGACGGCATTGCCGACCCCATCAGCAAGGAACAGATCACCACCCTGGACGCCAACATCGCCGAGTACGGTGCGGCGGCCTTCTTCCCGTTCATGTCCAAGCGCCAGGGCATCGTCCACGTGGTGGGCCCGGAAAACGGTGCCACGCTGCCGGGCATGACCGTGGTCTGCGGCGACAGCCACACCTCCACCCACGGGGCATTCGGTGCCCTGGCCCATGGCATCGGCACCAGCGAGGTGGAGCACGTCATGGCCACCCAGACCCTGCTGGCCAAGAAGGCCAAGAACATGCTGGTCAAGGTGGAAGGCGCGCTGCCCAAGGGTTGCGGTGCCAAGGACATCGTGCTGGCCATCATCGGCAAGATCGGCACGGCCGGTGGCACGGGTTACACCATCGAGTTTGCAGGTTCCGCCATCCGTGCCCTGAGCGTGGAGGGCCGCATGACCGTGTGCAACATGGCCATTGAAGGCGGTGCGCGCGCCGGTCTGGTGGCCGTGGACGCCAAGACCATCGACTACGTCAAAGGCCGCCCCATGGCCCCCAACGGCGTGGAGTGGGACCAGGCCGTGGCCTACTGGCAGACCCTGCACTCCGACGCCGACGCCGTGTTCGACGCGGTGGTGGAGCTGGACGCCAGCCAGATCCTGCCGCAGGTGACCTGGGGCACCTCGCCCGAGATGGTGCTGGCCGTCACAGACCGCGTGCCCGACCCCGACAAGGAAAAAGACCCCAACAAGCGCGCCGCCATCGAACGCGCCCTGACCTACATGGCCTTGGAGCCGGGCAAGGCCCTGTCCGACCTGTACGTGGACAAGGTGTTCATCGGCTCCTGCACCAACAGCCGCATCGAAGACATGCGCGAAGCCGCTGCCGTGGTGAAGAAGCTGGGCCAGAAGGTGGCCAAGAACATCCGCCAGGCGCTGGTGGTGCCCGGCTCCGGCCTGGTGAAGGAGCAGGCCGAACGTGAAGGCCTTCACGAGATCTTCAAGGCCGCCGGTTTCGAGTGGCGCGAGCCCGGCTGCAGCATGTGCTTGGCCATGAACGCTGACCGCCTCGAACCCGGCGAACGCTGCGCCAGCACCAGCAACCGCAATTTCGAAGGTCGGCAAGGCAACGGTGGGCGCACCCACCTGGTCAGCCCCGCCATGGCCGCCGCCGCCGCCATCCACGGCCATTTCGTCGACATCCGTCAATTTGCCTGAAAGGAAACAGCACAATGAACAAGCTCTTCGGTATCGCCATCGTCGCCCTGACTTTCACCCTGTCGGCCTGCAACACCGTGCAAGGCATTGGCAAAGACGTCCAGAAGGGCGGCCAGGTCATCCAGGACGCCGCCAAGAAATGACCCCCTTCACCGTCCACCAAGGGCTGGTGGCACCGATGGACCGCGAGAACGTGGACACCGATGCCATCATTCCCAAGCAATTCCTGAAGTCCATCCGCAAGACGGGCTTTGGTCCCAACCTGTTTGACGAATGGCGTTACCTGGACCCGGGCCAGCCCGGCCAGGACCCCGCCAGCCGCCAACCCAACCCCGACTTCGTGCTGAACCAGCCGCGTTATGCCGGGGCCTCGGTGCTGTTGGCACGCAAGAACTTTGGCTGCGGCTCCAGCCGCGAACACGCGCCCTGGGCCATCGAGCAATACGGTTTCCGCGCCCTGATTGCCCCCAGCTACGCCGACATCTTCTTCAACAACTGCTTCAAGAACGGGCTGCTGCCCATCGTGCTGACCGAGGCACAGGTGGACCAGCTGTTCAACGAGGTGATGGCCTTCCCGGGCTACCAGCTCACCATCGACCTGGCGCGCCAGGTCATCGTGAAGCCGCAGGGTGAAGAAATCCCGTTCGAGGTCAACGCCTTCCGCAAGTACTGCCTGCTCAACGGCTTTGACGACATCGGCCTGACCCTGCGCCACAAGGACAAGATCCAGGCGTATGAAGCCCAACGCCTGGCCACCAAGCCTTGGCTGGCCCACACCATGTTGCCCAACGCCTGAGGCGGCCCAAAAACATCAAGTTTTTTGGCCTATACCGCTTATTCCATATAGCCTTGTAGCTATCATTTTATGAAAATTGCAGTTCTCCCTGGTGACGGCATCGGCACCGAAATCGTGGCCGAAGCCGTCAAGGTGCTCAAGGCGCTGGACCTGTCGTTCGAGATGGAATCGGCCCTGGTGGGTGGTGCCGCCTACGAGGCCCATGGCCACCCCCTGCCCGAGTCCACCCTGAACCTGGCCAAGGCCGCCGACGCCGTGCTGTTCGGTGCCGTGGGCGACTGGAAGTACGACAAGCTGGACCGCCCGCTGCGCCCCGAGCAGGCCATCCTGGGCCTGCGCAAGAACCTGGGTCTGTTTGCCAACTTCCGCCCCGCCATCTGTTACGAGCAGCTGGTGGGCGCGTCCAGCCTCAAGCCTGAGCTGATTGCCGGGTTGGACATCCTCATCATCCGCGAGCTGACCGGCGACATCTACTTCGGCCAGCCCCGTGGCCGCCGCACGGCGGTGGACGGCCACTTCCCCGGTGCGGAAGAAGCGTTTGACACCATGCGCTACAGCCGCCCCGAGGTGGAGCGCATTGCCCACGTGGCCTTCCAGGCCGCCCGCAAGCGCAACAAGAAGGTGACCAGCGTGGACAAGAACAACGTGCTGGAAACCTCCCAACTGTGGAAGGACGTGATGGTGGAAGTGGGCCAGCAGTACCCTGACGTGGAACTGCACCACATGCTGGTGGACAACGCGGCCATGCAGTTGGTCAAGGCCCCCAAGTCGTTCGACGTGGTGGTGACCGGCAACATGTTCGGCGACATCCTCAGCGACGAGGCTTCCATGCTCACCGGCTCCATCGGCATGCTGCCCTCGGCCAGCCTGAACAGCGCCAACCAGGGCCTGTACGAGCCCAGCCATGGCAGCGCCCCCGACATTGCCGGCAAGGGCGTGGCCAACCCGTTGGCCACCATCCTGTCGGCGGCCATGATGCTGCGCTTCAGCCTGAACCAGGAAGAAGCGGCCCAACGCATTGAAGCCGCGGTGCAAAAGGTGCTGACCCAGGGCCTGCGCACCCCCGACATCCACAGCGAAGGCACCACCAAGGTGGGCACGGCCCAGATGGGCGACGCGGTGGTGAAGGCGCTCTGATCAACCGCCCCACCGCCGTTCCCCCCTCAAAAAGGCAGTCCTCAAGGGCTGCCTTTTTTGTTTTTCAGCCCCCGCTGTCGTCCTTCCAGGGAAAACCCCTAGGTGTTTTCAGGCTTGCTGACGCGTTCCGTAAGTAGTTGGTCAACCACCGTTCCTAGCATCCCCTCAAGCCCTCGAACCGGGGGCGATGTTTTCAATCACTCTGAGGGACAAGCATGGAAACCGATCTGGTTCAACGCATCTCGACACACCCCAAGTACCTTGAGCTCAAGGCCAAACGCTCCCGCTTTGGCTGGTGGCTGACGGCCGCCATGATGGTCGTGTACTACGGCTTCATCCTGTTGGTGGCCTTCAACAAGGACCTGCTGGCCCAGAAGCTGGGCACGGGCGTCACCACCCTGGGCATGCCCATCGGGCTGTTCGTGATCGTGTTCACCGTGGTCATCACGGGCATTTACGTGCGTCGCGCCAACAGCGAGTTCGACGACCTGACCGAAGACATCAAGAAAGCCGTCCTGAAATGAAGCGCATCCACACCTCCCTCCTGGGCCTGGCCGCCCTGATGGTTTCTGCCGGAGCCTGGGCCGCCGGTGCCGACCTGGGCCAGGCTGAAAAGCAGGCCACCAACTGGACGGCCATCATCATGTTTGGCGTCTTCGTGGCGGCCACCATGTTCATCACCAAATGGGCGGCGGCCAAGACCAAGTCGGCCGCCGACTTCTACACCGGCGGTGGTGGCATCACCGGCTTCCAGAACGGCCTGGCCATTGCGGGCGACTACATGTCCGCCGCATCCTTCCTGGGCATTTCCGCCGCGGTGATGAGCAGCGGTTTTGACGGTCTGATCTACTCCATCGGTTTCCTGGTGGGCTGGCCCGTGGTCACCTTCCTCATGGCCGAACGCCTGCGCAACCTGGGCAAGTTCACCTTTGCCGACGTGGCCGCCTTCCGCTTTGCCCAGACGCCCATCCGCATGTTTGCCGCCTCGGGCACGCTGGTGGTGGTGGCGTTCTACCTGATCGCCCAGATGGTGGGTGCCGGTCAGCTCATCAAGCTGCTGTTCGGGCTGGACTACATGTACGCCGTGATCATCGTCGGCGTGCTGATGATGGTGTACGTGCTGTTCGGTGGCATGACGGCCACGACCTGGGTGCAGATCATCAAGGCCTGCCTGCTGTTGGCCGGAGCCTCGTTCATGGCCTTCATGGTGCTGGTGCAGTTCGGCTTCAGCCCCGAGGCCATGTTTGCCAAGGCCGTGGAGATCAAGGCCGGGCTGGCCACCGCCGCGGGCAAATCGCCTGAAGAGGCGGCCAAGGCCGGTTCGTCCATCATGGGCCCGGGCTCGTTTGTGAAGGACCCCATCAGCGCCATCAGCTTCGGCATGGCCCTGATGTTCGGCACCGCCGGCCTGCCCCACATCCTGATGCGCTTCTTCACCGTGCCCAACGCCAAGGAAGCCCGCAAGTCCGTGCTGTGGGCCACCACCTGGATCGGCTACTTCTACATCCTGACCTTCATCATCGGCTTCGGTGCCATCGCCTTCGTGCTGACCAACCCCGAGTTCCTCGACGCCAAGGGCGCGCTGAAGGGCGGCGGCAACATGGCCGCCATCCACCTGGCCAACGCCGTGGGCGGCAACGTGTTCCTGGGCTTCATCTCGGCCGTGGCGTTTGCCACCATCCTGGCCGTGGTGGCGGGCCTGACGTTGTCAGGTGCCTCTGCCGTGTCGCACGACATCTACGCCACCGTGATCAAGAAGGGCAAGGTGGACAGCGCCTCCGAACTGAAGGTGTCCCGTGCCACCACCATCGCCCTGGGCATCATCGCCGTGGCGCTGGGCATTGCCTTCGAGAAGCAGAACATCGCCTTCATGGTGTCGCTGGCCTTCGCCATTGCCGCGTCGGCCAACTTCCCGGTGCTGTTCCTGTCGGTGCTGTGGAAAGACTGCACCACCCGCGGCGCGGTGATCGGCGGCTTTTTGGGCCTGGTGTCTTCCGTGGTGCTGACCGTGCTCTCCGACTCCGTGTGGGTGGCCGTGCTGGGCAACCCCAAAGGCAGCGCACCCTTCCCCTACACCTCGCCCGCGCTGTTCTCCATGGCCATCGGTTTTGTCGGCATCTGGCTGTTCTCCATCCTGGACAAGAGCCCCCGCGCCGCCGAAGACCGTGCCGGCTTCCTGGCCCAGCAGGTCCGTTCCGAAACCGGCATTGGCGCGTCCTCGGCCTCTGGCCACTGACCGGCACGCCCCGCCCACCCCACCCGGACCATGCCCAGCGCCTTCGACTTTTCGAATGCCCCGTTCGACTGCCTGAGCGCAGACGAACGCCAGCTGGTCCGGGACACGGTGGACATTGCCTACTTCCGGCCCGGGGCCGTCATCCTCAGCCCCGACCTGCCCGCCACCCATGTGCATGTGGTCATCAAAGGCCATGTGCAGCATGTGGAGGCAGGAGAGGTGGTGTCGGTCTACGGCCCCGACGATTTTTTTGCCGCCCGCGCCGCCATGGCCGGGCGCACCACCAGCGTGTTGACCGCGCTGGACGAAGTCATCACCTACCTGCTGCCGCAGGCCACGCTGAAAGAGCTGGTGGCCCGCAACAGCGCCTTCAGCGCCATGCTGTTTGCCGACATGTCGCGGCGGCTGTCCGCCGTGTCCGAAGGCAACCGGCACCGTGAATTCCTCTCCCTGATGATGGTGAAGGTGCGCGACGCCTTCATCCGCAAACCCTTTTTTGTGGACGGCAGCACCGACCTGGTGAGCCTGTGCCGTCTGCTGTCCGAACGTGGGCTGACCAACGCGCTGGTGCGCGACACGGCCCCCGACGGCACGCCTCGCGTGGGCATGTTCACCACCACCGACCTGCGTGACGCCCTGCTGCGGCCCGAGCCGCCCCAGCAGCTGGCGGTGCGCGAGCTGGCGCGTTTCGACCTGATCGCCATTTCCCCCGACAGCGAGCTGTTCGACGCCCTGCTGGTCATGATCCGCCACCGGGTGCACCGCGTGCTGGTGCGCGATGGCGACACCATCCTGGGCGTGCTGAGCCAGTTGGACCTGATGAGCTTCATCTCCAACCACTCGCACCTCATTGCCCTGCAGGTGGAGCAGGCCACCAGCGTGGACGAGCTGCAAGCCGCCGCCCAGCAGATGGACGGCCTGATCGGTGTGCTGCACCAAGGCGGGGTGAAGATCGACGTGATCTCCACCCTGGTGAGCGAACTCAACAGCCAGATCTTTGCCAAGCTGTGGGGCTTCATCGCGCCACAGGCCCTGCAAGACCACAGCTGCCTGCTGGTCATGGGCAGCGAGGGCCGTGGCGAACAGGTGCTGAAAACCGACCAGGACAACGCCCTCATCCTGCGCGACGACTTCGACGCCACCACCCTGCCCGTGCCGCTGGACGAGGTGGCGCGCCAGTTCAACGACGCCCTGGCCCGCTTTGGCTACCCGCCCTGCCCCGGCGACATCATGCTCACCAACCCCGCCTGGCGTCAGCCCCTGGCCGGGCTGAAAACCACCATCACCGACTGGCTGATGGGCCCGCACGCCGACGGCCCCATGAACCTCGCCATCTTCATGGACGCCCGCGTGGTGGCGGGCGACGCCGGGCTGCTGACCGACGCCAAGGCCCACCTGCACCAGCTGTTCACCGGCAACGACGCCCTGCTGGCCCGCTTTGCCGGGGCCATCGAGCAGTTCAGCGAACCCGGCAGCTGGTGGGACCGCCTGACCACCCTGCGCGGGCGCGAAGAGCAAAGCTTCGACCTGAAAAAGCTGGGCACCTTCCCCATCGTGCACGGCATCCGGGCGCTGGCCTTGCAGCACCGCATCGAAGCCCTGCGCACCAGCGAACGCATCCACCAGCTCACCACCCGTGACCACCTGGACGCCGCCCTGGCCCGCGACCTGACCGACGCCTTGCAGTTCCTGATGGACCTCAAGCTCAAACACAACCTGCGCCAGCGCCAGATGGGCCAAGCCGCCCACCACCAGGTGCACCTGTCGGAGTTGGGCACCCTGGAGCGCGACCTGCTGAAAGACTCGCTCGCCATCATCCGCCGCTTCAAGCAGCACCTGCGCAGCCACTTCCGGCTGGACACCCTGTAGGCCCGCCCCCGCCATGGTCTGGCAACGCCTTCAACGCGCCTGGTACCGGCGCCAACTGCGCGACCCGGCCTATGCCCACCTGTTCGACCCGCCACCACCCCAGGAGTGGGTGAGCATCGACTGCGAAACCACCGGCCTGGACCGCGAGCGCGACCACATCGTGAGCGTGGGCGCGGTGCGCGTGGTGGGCGACCAGGTGCTGACCAGCCAACGCCTGGAGCTGCTGGTGCGCCCCGACGCCAGCCGCAGCCCCATGCAGGCCGAGGCGGTGCGCATCCACCAGCTGCGCGAAAGCGACCTGGCCGAACGCGGCCTGCCGCCCGACGAGGTGGCCCGGCGGGTGCTGGACTTCATCGGCGCCCGCCCGCTGGTGGGCTACTACCTGGAATTTGACGTGGCCATGCTCAACCGGCTGGTGCGCCCGCTGCTGGGCATTCCGCTGCCGCAGCCGCAAATCGAGGTGTCCGGCATGTACTACGACCTGAAATACCAGCAAAACCCCGATGCCCACATCGACCTGCGGCTGGCGTCCATGATGAACGACCTGGGCCTGCCGCCCCGCCACGCCCACAACCCGGTGAACGACGCGACCATGGCCGCGCTGGCGTTCATCAAGTTGCGGGGGTTGTTGGGGCTGGCCTGACGGATGGGCCGTGGGGTGGGCGCCTCGCCGGAGGTTCGCTGACGCGAACTGCGCTGCGGTGCTCGACCGTGGGGCGTCGTCGCGGAACTCGCTGCACGCCCTGCGGGCGTTCCGCTCAGACAACCGCGACAAAGTCAGAGGTGGAGGGTGCGCTTCCGCGCACCCCGCCCCACGGTCTGTGCGCCTCGCCACCGGCGAAGG
>DASUON010000571.1:0-4010 GCA_036276615.1 Burkholderiaceae bacterium | reverse complement strand
TGACAACTAGCTTTCGCACCCTCCCTCAGAAATCACAACACCGCATCCAACCCCTTGCGTTCCAGCAGGTTCAACCATTTCAGCGACGGACCGCTGGGGTGCTTCTCCCCGATTTCCCACTTGCGCACCGTGGACGCGCTGGTGTTCAACACCGACGCCAGCACCGTCTGGCTGAGTTTCAAATGCTCACGCAAGGCCCGGATGCGCTCGCTGTCGCAGGGGATTTCTGCTGTTTGCGCTTGTCAATGAACCCAAGGCGCAGAAGAACTCACCGCCTTGCGACGCAGGCAGTCAATGCACTTCTGGCGGCAGCGCTTTAATATGAAATTGATAGCTGCTCACGCTTACAAATAAAGCGCTAGGCACCAATTTATTTCACAAATTCAGCACATCACAAGGCTACCTGCCCCGCAGTGCCAACGGCCCCGGCCCCATTGCCCTGGTGTTCAACCAGCGCTTGGGCCACCGCCTTGGCCCGGCGCGACCGGGCCCTGTGGAACACCCACATTTCGTACAGCGGCAGCGTTTCGCGCAGGTGCAGCGGCACCAGGGGCTGATGCAGCGCCCCCGTCAGCAGCGCTGGATGCGGCACCACCGCCAGCAGGTCGGTGCAGGCCACCAGGTTGAGCATGCTGGCGTAGTCGGGGCAGCTCACGGCCACCCGAGGGCGTGGCATGCGGCGGACCGAAAACGCTTCGGTCAGCACGTCCACCGGGCCGCTGACGCTGGGCTGCACCACGGCCCAGTGGGCTTCTTGCAGGGCTGACAGGGTCGGGGCGGACACCAGCGGATGGTCCTTGCGACCGTAGATCAGCGGGTGCAGCTGGTACAGCGCTTGCCCCACCAGGCCCTTGGCGGCTTGTCCACGCGGTCGAGGCGAGATGACCAGGTCGTGCGCCCCGCCCTTCAGGTCGGCCAGCAAACGGCCCTCGTCGGCGCTCGACAGCGCCAAGGTGCGCCGCGGATTGGCCCCGCACCACACCGCATGCAGCACGGGCCCGCAGACCACCGCGGCAGAAGGCGTGAGCCCCACCCGAAGCACCTTGGCATCTGGCCGGGCAGGTGCCCCCACAGCCAGCTGGTCGACCCGCTGGGCCATGGCGGTGTATTCCGCCACCAGCTGCAAAGCGCCGTCGGTGGGAAGGCATCTGCGGCCCTCCCGCTGAAACAGCGGCGTGTTGAAGTGCGCCTGGAGCTTGCGCACCCCATGGCTGATGGCGGGCTGAGACACCCCGGCAACCTGCGCCGCAGCGTCAAACGAGCCGTGTTCCACAACCAGTTTCAGGTACTGCAGGTAGCGCAAATTCATAAGCAGATTTTATGGAATTGGTCCTGCCGTGCATTGCCACCGTGGCCGCCATCCAGGAAGCTCACGGCATCCCTCATCACTTCAGGAGCAAACCCATGACTCAACAAGCCCTTCAGACGGTCCGAACCTACCTGCAACGCCTGCATGCCAGCGACACCGCGGGCCTGATTGCCACCTTTGAGGACGACGGCGTGGTCCATTCCCCCTTTCTGGGCAGCATGAAGGCGTCGGACTTTTTCCAAAAGCTCGCCCAGGCGTCCAGCAAAAGCGTCATCACGCTCATCGACCTGTTTGCATCGGTGCAAGCGGCTGACAAGCTCGTGCGGGTGGCAGCCTACTTCCGCTATGACTGGACCTTGAACGACGGGCGGGAGGTGGACTTCACCTGCGTCGATGTGTTCACCTTCCGGGCGGGAAGCTCGCGCATTCAAGACATGCAGATCGTTTACGACACCCATCCGTTGCGCGAACAGGTGGGCGACAAGTACGCGCCGGACCGCTGAAACGCGGGCATTCCAAATGCCCGCTTGAGTTTCCATGATGGCCGTCATATGATGACCATCATGTCCACCGCACCCACCCGAAAAGAACTGAGCCACGACCGCATCCTGGATGTCGCATCTCGGGCCATCCGGCGCACGGGCTACCGTGGCGTGGGTGTCGCCGACATCATGAAAGAGGCGGGGCTGACGCACGGTGGCTTCTATGCGCACTTTGCCTCTCGCGACGCCCTGTTGGTGGAGGCCATGCAACGCGCCAGCCACGAGAACCGGGCGGCGCTGGCCGAGGCCACGGCACACCAGATGGCCAAGGGCAGCTCCCGTTTCGCCGCGCTCATCTGGGCTTACCTCCACGACACCAACCTGGACCGCACGGACCAAGGTTGTGTGGTGGCTGCATTGGCTTCTGAAATGACCCGGCAAGACGACGCCATTCGGCAAGAGGCGCGGCAAAGGGTTTCAGACCTGATTGACCTGGTGCAAGCGGCGTTGCCGACGGGCACCGAAGCGGGCCAAGCGGCCGTGGTCACCGCCACCATGGTCGGGGCGCTGCAACTGGCGCGCACCCTCGGCGGACCGCAGGGGCTGGCCTTGCTGGCGCACACCCGCGACACGCTGATCCAGCGCTACGACACCCCCTCCTGAGCCTGTGCCCCACGGAACGACCACCCATGCGTCGATTTGCCCACAAATATGACAAGCATCATAAATAACACCACACTGCTGTGCGTGCCGGTCAACACACGGCCACGCTGATCAGCGTTTGGCCACAGTCATTTCAACTCACCCAAAAAGGAAGACGCCATGAACGACAACGACGTGATCGCGCAATGGAAACAAGAGGAGGAGGCGGTCCGCGTCCGCCTGCGACCGACCAACGCGCCTGCCCCCACCCTTCAACCGTTCGCGCTGTCGGGCTTGGACACCCTCAATGCCATCTTCTCCGGGGAGCTGCCACCCCCGCCCATTGGCGAAACGCTGGACTTTGTGCCCATTCGCATGGCACACGGACAAGCGGTGTTCCAGGGGCGCCCCCTGCGACGCCACTACAACCCCTTGGGCACCGTGCACGGTGGCTGGTTTGCAACGCTGCTGGACTCTGCGGTGGGCTGCGCGATTCACACGACGCTGGCGGCGGGGCGGGGGTACACCACGCTGGAACTCAAGGTGAACCTGGTGCGTGCGCTGACCGACGCGGTGCCCTTGGTCCGAGCCGAAGGCCAAGTGATCCATGTGGGGCGTCAGACCGGCACGGCCGAAGGCCGCATCGTCGGGCCGGACGGCAAGCTTTACGCGCATGCCACCACGACCTGTTTGATTTTTGACCTTCCCTCTTGAATCGGAGCGGCCATGTCCCAACCCAAAGTGGTGTTTGTCACCGGCATCTCGTCCGGCATTGGCCGTGCCACCGCCGAGCGTTTTGCTCAGCGTGGTTGCAAGGTGTTCGGGTCTGTGCGAAACGTGAGCAAGGCGGAGGCCATCCCCGGCGTCGAATTCGTCGAAATGGACGTGCGCGATGCCATTTCGGTTCAGCAGGCCATTGACACCCTCATCGCCAAGGCCGGGCGCATCGACGTGCTGGTCAACAACGCTGGCGGTACCTTGCTGGGCGCGGTGGAGGAAACGTCGGTGGCGGAAGCGCAGTCGCTGTTCGACACCAATGTGTTTGGCATCCTGCGCACCACACAGGCTGTGCTGCCACACATGCGCCAGCAGCGGTTCGGCCGAATCATCAACGTGAGTTCGGTGCTGGGCTTTCTGCCGGCCCCTTACATGGGTTTGTATGCCGCGTCCAAGCACGCGGTCGAGGGTCTGTCGGAAACGCTGGACCACGAGGTACGCAACTTCGGCATCCGCGTGGTGCTGATTGAGCCGTCGTACACCAAGACCCATCTCGACCTCAACGCACCCGAGGCGGCCCAACGGATCGCCGCCTACGACACCGACCGGAACCGCGCGTCACAAGCCATTGTGAAAAGCGTCCAACAGGCCCCAGGGCCGGACAGCGTTGCGGCCACCATTGTGGACGCCGCGTTCAGCGCATGGGCCATGCGACGCACGCCCAAGGGCGAGGCGTCGCTGTTGCGCACATTGCGCCGGTTCATGCCAGCGGGCCCTGTCGATGCCAGTCTGCGAAAGACGTTTGGCCTGGGCTGATGGACGGCAGGCACGGCGGACAGCCCTGCCCGTCAACTCACCTC
>DASUON010000570.1:0-16353 GCA_036276615.1 Burkholderiaceae bacterium | reverse complement strand
GCGCTTTCGCTCAAAGTCCAATGCCAGATTGGCGAGGTTGTCCATCACGCCATCGCTCAAGGGCACCCGACGGAAGCGGTCGAACGCCATGTCCAGCTGCCCCTGACCTTGCAGGGCCAAACCCATCATTCGGTTCGTTTCAGCAGATTCTTCATCCGAGCGGATTTTGCTGGCTTCCGTGAACAGGAAGCGCTTGGTGGTCAAGCCCACATAGGCCACCAGCAATGCCCCCACGGGCAACACGGTGGGCAGCCACAGCTGCACCGCCGCGATGGACACAAACCCAACCAGCAGCAGCAGACTGGCGGTCACCCCAGTGACCACCGCCGCCCATGCCGCAGACAAGCGTGGCAACCCAACAAAAACCAGCAACGCCACACACAGCAGGGAGACCCCGGTGAACGACGACACCCAAGCGGGTTGAGCAAAGAAGTGCCCGCTCAACAAACTGGAGGTGTTGTGCGCCAGCACTTGCACCGGATTGGTCACCGGCGATACAGGCGTGGCAAACGCCGTGCCCACACCTAACGCCGTGGTGCCGATGAGCACCACCTTCCCTGCATAACGGCTGGGCGGGATCTTCCCGGAATAAAGGTCGTAAAAGGAATCAACGGCGAACGGGGGGCGACCTTCTTGGTCCGGATAAAACTGTGGCAACAGGCGGCCCATTTCGTCCACCGGAATCGGCAACCCGCCCAACTGCAAACGTCCGGCCCCTGCGAAGCGCACATCTTTGGAATTCAGGTTCAACGCCTGCATGGCGGTCACCAACGCCAGGCTGGGCATCCACTGATCCCCATACTGAACCAACAGGGGCTCACGGCGCACCACCCCATCCACCTCATCCTGCTCATGGTTGAGGTGCCCCACCGACCGTGCCGCGTTACCCAAGGTTTGCAGTGGCCATTGGACCTTCACGCCCTGCGGTAAATCAATGCCAGGACTGGTCGGCACCACACTCTTTTGCGCAAAGGCGGGCAAGGGCTCCTCCGGAGAGCCATACGCTGGCCCCAGTTCAAAAACCAGCGGCAAAACCACCTTCCCAGAGCGAGTCAAACTTTGGGCCAGCGTCGAGTCGGTGTCCAGCTCCTTCAACCCGTCTTCAGCCATTCGCAACACCGGCTGAAGCGAGGCATCCGCGTTCGTCAAGGGCAACAAGGCATCGCGAATCCGGCCCAAGTGACTCGACCCACGATCCACCTGGGGCTCAAAGTAGAAGATGGTCGATGCCACCACCTTGGCTTTGGCCTCGGTCAGTTGGTCAATGACCTTGGCATGCACGTCCCGGGGCCAAGGCCAACGCCCAATGCGCGCCACACTGGCGTCATCGATGGCCAGAATCACCACCTGGTCCGACGGCACGCGGCCCGTGAGGCCGGATGCACTGTCAAAGTACCGGTTCTCCAAGACCGTGAAGAGCCCGGTGTAGTGGTTTAAAACCCACACCAGCACCAGCAAACCCAACCCGACCCAGGCGTCAGAGCTGAGGATTTGACGGTGAGGGCGACTTCGACCCGATTGGGAAGGCTTCATGCTGGCGGTTGAAGATGGGCTCCCGCAAGTATGGCCGACAAATGCGCCGGCTTCAAAAGCGCCCTGAAGTCGCGGCCCAAATCAAGCGGCGCCGGACTGTCGCCGCTTCAAAATGCTGCCCACCAGCAACACCAGCGCAGCCCCGGCAATACCGGCCCCATGGTTCACCCAGGCGCTGACGTGTGCGGCTTTGCCATCCACTGCAACCTCGGTGGGGAAGTAAGGCATCAGTCCGGGGTCGGTGACCACCATGGTGCCGGCAATCCATCCCAGCAACATGCCACCCAGGACGATGATGACGGGGAAACGCTCCATCAGTTTGATCACCATCTGGCTGCCCCAGACGATCACCGGGATGCTGACCAGCAAACCGAACACCACCAAGGGAATTTTGTGCCCCGACCCCGCACCCTCTGCGGCGCCAGCGATGGCAATCACGTTGTCGATGCTCATCACCAGGTCGGCCACGATCACCGTTTTGACCGCGGACCACAGCTTGTCGCTGGACTCGATGTTGCCGTGGTCATCCTCGTCATCCGGCGCCAGGAGCTTGACACCGATCCACAGCAGCAAGGCCGCCCCCACCACCTTCAAATAGGGAATGGACAGCAGCGCCAACGCAAACACAATCAGCACCACCCGCAAGGCGATGGCTCCCGCGGTTCCCCACAGAATGCCTTTTCGGCGCTGGGCTGGGGGGAGCCTGCGGCATGCCAAGGCGATCACCACCGCGTTGTCGCCACCCAGCAGGATGTCGATCATGATGATCTGCCCCACGGCCAGCCAGAACTGCGTCGTCAAGAACTCTTCCACGTCCAATTCTCCAAATAAAAATGGCAACGCCAAAGGCGCTGCCATTGTGCACAACACGATGCGGCATTTCCTTGTGGAAAGCCGCAGCGAGGACTGATCAGAGCAAAGACTTGAGCAACTTGCCCATTTCGGACGGGTTGCGCGTGACCTTGAAGCCACATTCTTCCATGATGGCCAGCTTGGCATCGGCCGTGTCGGCACCGCCGCTGATCAGCGCACCGGCGTGGCCCATGCGCTTGCCAGCCGGAGCGGTCACGCCAGCGATGAAGCCGACAATGGGCTTCTTCATGTTGGCCTTGCACCACTGAGCGGCTTCGGCTTCGTCGGGACCGCCGATTTCACCGATCATGATCACGGCATCGGTGTCAGGATCGTCGTTGAATGCCTTCATGACGTCGATGTGCTTGAGGCCATTGATGGGGTCGCCACCGATGCCCACGGCGCTGGACTGGCCCAGGCCGATTTCGGTCAGCTGTGCCACGGCTTCATAGGTCAGCGTGCCGGAGCGGGACACCACACCAATGCGGCCCTTGCGGTGGATGTGACCGGGCATGATGCCGATCTTGATTTCGTCGGGCGTGATCAGGCCAGGGCAGTTGGGGCCCAGCAGCAGGGTCTTCTTGCCGCCAGCGGCTTCCTTGGCCTTCATGCGGTTGCGCACCTCCAGCATGTCCTTGACCGGAATGCCTTCGGTGATGCAGATGGCCAGGTCCAGGTCGGCCTCGACGGCTTCCCAGATGGCTGCAGCGGCGCCTGCGGGCGGCACATAAATCACCGACACGGTGGCGCCGGTTTCGGAAGCGGCTTCCTTCACGCTGGCGTAGATTGGGATGTCGAAAATCTTTTCGCCAGCCTTTTTGGGGTTCACACCCGCCACGAAGCAGTTCTTGCCGTTCGCGTATTCCTGGCACTTCTCAGTGTGGAACTGGCCGGTCTTGCCGGTGATGCCCTGGGTGATGACCTTGGTGTCTTTGTTGATGTAGATCGACATGACGTGTTCTCGCTTTTCTGGTGAACCGGGCTATCAGGCGTTGACGGCAGCCACCACTTTTTGGGCGGCTTCGGCCATGGTGTCGGCGCTGATGATGGGCAGGCCGGATTCGGCCAGCATCTTCTTGCCCAGCTCTTCGTTGGTGCCCTTCATGCGCACCACCAGGGGCACAGACAGGTTCACGGCACGGCAGGCGGTGATCACGCCGGTGGCGATGGTGTCGCACTTCATGATGCCGCCGAAGATGTTGACCAGAATGGCCTTGACCTTGTCGTTCTTCAACATGATCTTGAAGGCTTCGGTGACCTTCTCGGGGGTGGCACCGCCGCCCACATCCAGGAAGTTGGCCGGCTCGGCGCCGAACAGCTTGATGGTGTCCATGGTGGCCATGGCCAGACCGGCACCGTTGACCAGACAACCAATGTTGCCGTCCAGGCTGATGTAGGCCAGGTCGAATTTGGAAGCTTCGATTTCGGCGGGATCTTCTTCGTCCAGGTCGCGCAGGGCCACGATTTCGGGATGGCGGAACAGGGCGTTGGCGTCGAAGTTGAACTTGGCGTCCAGGGCGATGATGTTGCCCTTGCTGTCGCGGTTCAGGGGGTTGATTTCCACCAGCGACGCATCGGTGTCCATGTAGCACTTGTACAGCTTCTGGCACACGTCGATGAACTGAGCCACGGAGTCAGCGGGCATGCCCACACCCTTGGCCAGCTCTTCGCCTTGAGCCTGGGTCAGGCCGGTGGCGGGGTCCACAAAAATCTTGACGATTTTTTCGGGGGTGGCGTGGGCCACTTCCTCGATGTCCATGCCGCCTTCGCTGGAGGCAATGAACGCCACCTTCTGCGTGCCACGGTCGGTCACGGCAGACAGGTAGTACTCTTTCTGGATGTCGGCACCGTCTTCGATGTACAGGCGGCGAACCTTCTGGCCTTCGGGGCCGGTCTGGTGGGTCTTGAGCTGCATGCCCAGGATCTGGGCAGCCAGTTCCTTGACCTGATCAATGCTCTTGGCCACTTTGACGCCGCCGCCTTTGCCACGGCCACCGGCGTGAATTTGGGCTTTGACCACCCAAACCGGACCGCCGAGCTTTTGCGCTGCCTCAACAGCTTCCTGAACCGTGAATGCCGGAATGCCGCGGGGAACGGGCACACCGAACTGACGCAAGATTTCCTTGCCTTGGTACTCGTGAATCTTCATGGATGGTCTCTCAAGAGTCGACAGTGAACGCGTCGGCCTGGGCAGCGAAGGAGGGAACCATCGGCATGGCTTGTGGTTGGCCGCTGGACGGACTCGCACTTGCAGGGCGTTTGACGCACCAATGCGCACTGTATCATGCTGCACAGCACAAATCTTGTGCGAATCTGACGGATTTTGTCAGCCGCATGGTGCATGCGGCACACCAACAGAGGTATTTGATGGTCAAGGTTTTCATCGACGGCGAAGCAGGCACCACCGGGCTGCAAATCCGGGAACAGCTCGCTGTGTTGCCCGAGATTGAGCTGCTGAGCATTGACCCCGAGCGACGCAAGGACCCTGCGGCCAAACAGGCGTTGCTGGCCCAATCCGATGTCACCCTGCTGTGTTTGCACGACGACGCGGCCAAAGACACCGTGGCCATGGTCGATGCCCTGACCGCGCAAGGACTGAAAGCCCCCCGAATCATCGACGCCTCCACCGCCCACCGGGTGGCTCCGGGCTGGGTGTATGGCTTCCCGGAACTGTCCAACGCACAACGAGATGCCGTGGTTCAGGCCACCCGCGTGGCCAACCCCGGCTGTTACGCCACGGGAGCCATTGCCTTGCTGACGCCCTTGATTGCAGCAGGGCTGCTGCCCGCCGACCACCCAGTGACCTTGCCGAGCGTCAGCGGTTACTCCGGCGGCGGGCGGACCATGATCGAAGCCTACGAAGCCGGAACCGCGCCGCTGTTCGAACTGTATGGACTGGGACTGTCCCACAAACACATCCCTGAGATCATGGCCCTGTCAGGGCTGACCCGCCGCCCGCTGTTCGTGCCGTCGGTGGGCAACTTCCGCCAAGGCATGCTGGTTCAGTTGCCCTTGCACCTGGCCGACTTGCCCGGACAGGTCCATGCCGATGACCTCAAACAGGCCTACCTCAAGCACTACGCACCCAGCCAAGCCTGGGGAGGCATGGTCAGCGTGGAAGACAACCCCGCAGACGCCAAGCTGGACGCCCTGGCACTGAATGGCACCAACCGCCTGGAAATCCGGGTGTTTGCCAACCCCACGCACCGGCACGCAGTGGCCGTGGCCCGGCTGGACAACCTGGGCAAAGGTGCCAGCGGTGCGGCGGTACAAAACCTGAAGTTGATGTTCAACCTCTGAGGTCGCCGTCCTCGTCCAATGGCCGCTGGACGCCCCCCACCACCCGACCTGCCACGGTCGCATCAAAACCCCGGGCCATCAGGAACCTGAGTTGTTTGGCTCGCTCCTTGGGATCGGCAGGCGGAACGCCGAACTTTCGTTGCCAAATGGCCGCGGCCCGATCGAGTTCGGTGGCCTTGAGTGCCGCCAAAGCGTCTTCCGTCAGCTCAGGTGCAACGCCTTTGCTTTTGAGGGCCTGCCGAATGCGCAACATCCCTTGCCTGGCCGACAGGCGATGCACCACGCTGTCGGCGGCCCTCGCGTCGGACAACCAGCCCTGGGCCATCAAGCCGTCCAGCAGGGCTTCCAGGTCATCACCGGGTTCGGCGTGAGCCGCGAGCTTGCGCGCCAGCTCTTGGCGGGTGTGCTCACGCTGCGACAGCCAGCGCAGGGCGCGCCCTTTCAGGCTCAAGGCGGCCCCCGGGCGTGAGGAGGATGACTCACGCATCGGCAACCTCACTCCGCAGCGCTGCCTTCGGACGACGCGGGCAGCAGGGGCACCCCCAGGGCCGCACGGACCTTGTTTTCGATTTCGAAGGCCAGTTCAGGGTTCTCTTTGAGGAACTCCTTGGCGTTGTCGCGGCCTTGCCCAATTTTTTCGCCCTGGTAGGCATACCAGGCCCCGGACTTTTCAACGATGCTGGCCGACACGGCCAGGTCGATGATTTCCCCCTCGCGGCTGATGCCCTGTCCGTACATGATGTCGAACTCGGCCGTCTTGAACGGCGGGGCCACCTTGTTCTTGACCACCTTGACCTTGGTTTCACTGCCCACCACGTCTTCGCCCTTCTTGAGCGACCCCACACGGCGGATGTCCAGGCGCACCGACGAATAGAACTTGAGCGCGTTGCCGCCGGTGGTGGTTTCGGGGCTGCCGAACATCACACCGATCTTCATGCGGATCTGGTTGATGAAGATGACCGTGCAGTTGGCCTTCTTGATGGTGGCGGTGAGCTTGCGCAGCGCCTGGCTCATCAGGCGGGCTTGCAGGCCAGGCAACGAGTCGCCCATTTCACCTTCCAGTTCGGCCTTGGGCGTGAGCGCGGCCACCGAGTCCACCACGATGAGGTCGATGGCGGCGGAGCGCACCAGGCTGTCCACGATTTCAAGCGCCTGTTCGCCCGTGTCGGGCTGGGAAATGAGCATGTCTTGCAGGTTGACGCCCAGCGCCTGGGCGTATTGGATGTCCAGCGCATGCTCGGCATCCACAAAAGCACACACGCCGCCCAGCTTTTGCATTTCGGCCACCACCTGCAAGGTGAGCGTGGTCTTGCCGGACGACTCCGGGCCATAGATCTCGATGACCCGCCCGCGCGGCAAGCCGCCCACGCCCAGGGCGACATCCAAGCCCAGTGAGCCGGTGGAAACCACCTGAATGTCCTCGATCACCTCACCGGCCCCCAGCCGCATGATGGTGCCCTTGCCAAACTGCTTTTCAATTTGCGCGAGGGCGGCTTGCAGGGCCTTGGCTTTTTCGGGATTGGCGGTTTTGACAGCAGCTTCCATGACGCTCACCTGTGAAAGAAAGGTTGAACAAACGATCCTGATAAACATCCAGCGTGGATGGATGAACAGTATTCTAAGGAGCAAATTCAGCCATCAGTGTTTGTTTTTAGTCAGTTTGCATGACTAATATGCAGCATGCCCAATCCCGCCTCCTTGCCACCCGATTCAGGCCCCCACGCCCTGTGGCGGCATGCCCACCTGGGGCGCATGCTCAACCTGTCGGAACAGCGTTTCACCCACCGTGTGCGCGAACTGGTGGCTTTGAATCCCCAAACCCCCCTGACCCTCACCCGGCTGGCCGAACGCGACCAGATCGGCAGCGCCCACCTGCACCTGCTGCAACACCTGCCCGCCGAAGGCTGCCGCCTGACCACATTGGCCCAAGCCGTGGGCATGACCAAGCAGGCCATGGCGGCGGCGGTGAGCCAGTGCATGGCCTGGGGCCTGGTCGAGTCCCACCCCGACCCCGACGACGGGCGGGCGCGGCGCATCGTCTACACGCCGTTGGGCACAACCTGGCTGCAGGTGTACCGGGACGCCGTGAACCAGGCCCAGGCGGAATTCCGCGATGCCGTGGGCGACGACGTGGCCACCGTGGTGCTGCTGGGGCTGGAAACCTATGGCAGCGGCGGCTGAGCGCTCCAGGGGTTGCGCGGGTCACTAAAATGGGTTTCAGGTCACCCCAGGAGACAAGCATGCGCATCCTCATTGCCGAAGACGATCAGGTTCTGGCCGACGGTCTTTTGCGCACCCTCAGGGCCAACGGCGCTGCCGTGGACCACGTGTCCAGCGGCAGCGAAGCCGATGCGGCCCTGATGACCAACAACGAATTCGACCTGCTCATCCTCGATCTGGGCCTGCCCCGCATGCACGGGCTGGAAGTGCTCAAGCGCCTGCGCTCGCGGGGTTCCACGCTGCCCGTGCTCATCCTCACCGCGGCCGACAGCATCGAAGAACGCGTCAAGGGCCTGGACCTGGGGGCCGACGACTACATGGCCAAGCCCTTCAGCCTGCAAGAGCTGGAAGCCCGCGTGCGCGCCCTCACCCGCCGCGGCATGGGCGGGGCCAGCAGCACCATCAAACACGGCCCACTGACCTACGACCAGGCCGGCCGGGTGGCCACCATCGACGGGCGCATGGTGGAACTGTCCGCCCGCGAGCTGGGCCTGCTGGAGGTGCTGCTGCAGCGTGCGGGCCGCCTGGTCAGCAAGGACCAGTTGGTGGAGCGCCTGTGCGAATGGGGCGAAGAGGTGAGCAACAACGCCATCGAGGTGTACATCCACCGCCTGCGCAAGAAGATCGAGAAAGGCCCCATCCGCATCGCCACCGTGCGCGGCCTGGGCTACTGCCTTGAAAAAATCCCCGGCTGACGACGCCCACGGCCTGACCGGGTTCGGGCTGTTCCAGCGCGAAAAGCGCAGCCTGTTCGGGGAAATCCTCGACTGGATGCTCACGCCCCTGCTGCTGCTGTGGCCCCTGAGCCTGGCCCTGACGTGGTGGGTGGCCCAGGGCATTGCCGGCAAGCCGTTCGACCGCGGGCTGGAACACAACGTCCAATCCATTGGGCAGTACCTGGGGGTGCACGGTGACCGCGTCCAGCTCAAGCTGGTGGGGCAAGCCCGCGACATCCTGCGCGCCGATGAAGCGGACCTGGTGTATTACCAGGTGCGAGGATTCAAGGGCGAATACGTCAGTGGCGAAGCCGACTTCCCGGCCCCCACGGACGAGGCGCCCCCCGTGCCCGGCAAGGTGCTGATGCGCAACGACACCATCCACGGCGACGACGTGCGCGTGGCCTACGCCTGGGTGCAGCCCGAGGCCGGCAACGACCGCCTGGTGCTGGTGCAGGTGGCCGAAACCCTGACCAAACGATCCACACTGGCCACCGAAATCATCAAAGGGGTGATGGTGCCGCAGTTCGTCATCCTGCCGTTGGCCGTGCTGCTGGTGTGGATGGCGCTGGTGCGGGGCATCCGCCCCCTCAACGACCTGGAGCTGCGCATCCGCGCCCGCAAGCCCGACGACCTGAGCCCGCTGGACGAGTCCGCCGTGCCCGAAGAGGTGGCCCCGCTGGTGTCCTCGGTCAACGACCTGCTGGAACGCCTGAAAACCTCGCTGTCCACCCAGAAGCGCTTCCTGGCCGACGCCGCCCACCAGCTCAAGACCCCGCTGGCGGGTTTGCGCATGCAGGCCGACATGGCCCAGCGGGAAGAGCGGCAGGAGGAAATCCGCCGCTCCCTGCAGCAGATTGCCCGCTCCAGCATCCGCGCCACCCACACCGTCAACCAGTTGCTGGCCCTGGCCCGCGCCGAAACCACGGGCCGCACGCTGCCCACGGCCACCATCGACCTGGCGCGCATCGTGACCGACGTGGTGCAGGACTCGGTGACCCGTGCCATGGACAAGCACATCGACCTGGGCTACGACGGCCCCCAGAACGTGCCCCCCGAGTGCCTGATGGACGGCAACCCCACGCTGCTGAGCGAACTGGTGCGCAACCTGGTGGACAACGCCATCCACTACACCCCGGCGGGCGGCGTGGTCACCGCCCGGGTGCTGGTGGACCCGTTCAGCGGCGTGCAAATCCTGCAGGTGGAAGACACCGGCCCGGGCATCCCCGAGAACGAACGCGAGCTGGTGCTGCAACCCTTTTACCGGGCGCTGGGCACCAACGTCGATGGCTCGGGCCTGGGCCTGGCCATCGTGCACGAGATCGTTCAGCAGCACGGGGCCGAGCTGAAGATGGAAGACGCCCACCCCGGCCGCGACCCACCGGGTCTGCGTGTGGGGGTGCGCTTTGCCAACCGACAACGCGCACCGGGCGAGTGAATTCAAAGCCTTTTTGGCACCCAGCGCTTTTAAACAAAGCGCAAGCAGCTCACTTTTTAGGAGCAACCTTTCGGGCCACGCGTTTGGCGGGCGCGGCCTTGGCGGTGGCGCCGGCGGCAGCACCTGCCGCGCCAGCGGTCTTGCGGGGCGGAAACTTGCTCTCGCGGGCTTCGAATTCAAAGCCCACCTTGCCCACCTTGGCGTCCCACACCAGAAACGCCTTGAACGCCCGGCGCGTCTTGTTGGACACGAACTTGTCCAGCAGGTCGGTCTTGCCCTCGGTCAGCAGCTTGTGCATCTGCTCGGGGGCAATGGTCTGCTGCAGGATGACCTGGCCGCTCTTGAAGTCGCAGCTGGGCGTGGGCTGGGCCGCCGTGGGCACGGCACGTTCACACACGTAGTTGCTGCCGTGGGCATGCACCGCCCCGCCGCACTTGGGGCAGGCCCCCAGTGAATCGCTGCCCGCAAAGTCCACCAGCTCGCCCGTCTCGTCGTCGGCCTTGTCGTCGCCGAAGTCGAACTCCAGGCGCCAGTTCTTGTCATCCTCGCTGTACTTCAGGGCCATTTCGGCCACAAAGGGCCAACCGGCCTTGGAGCGGAAGCCGTCCAGCGGGCCGATGTGGCGGTCACGCAGAAAGGCTTCGGCCTCGGCGGTTTCGAAGGTGCGCCCGGCAGGCGACTTGGTGAACGAGAAGCCGCAGCCCTCACCATGCCCATCAGCCCCCGTGCAGGCAAAACGCCGGTAGTTCTCCTTGACCACCCCGCCGCAGTTCGGGCAGGGGGTGGACAGGGTGGCGTAGTCGCCCGGGATGGTGTCGCGGTCGTACTCCTTGGCCTTTTGCACCATGCGCTGGGTCATCTCGGCGATGTCGCGCATGAAGGCTTCGCGGCTGAGCTGGCCGCGTTCCATCAGCGACAGCTTGTGCTCCCACTCGCCGGTCAGCTCGGGGCGCGACAGCTCTTCCACCGCCAGGCCGCGCAGCAGCGTCATCAACTGGAACGCCTTGGCGGTGGGGATCAGTTCGCGGCCTTCGCGCAGCATGTACTTCTCGGCCAACAGGCCTTCGATGATGGCGGCGCGGGTGGCAGGCGTGCCCAGGCCCTTTTCCTGCATGGCCTCGCGCAGCTCGTCGTCTTCCACCAGCTTGCCCGCGCCTTCCATGGCGCCCAGCAGCGTGGCTTCGGAGTAGCGGGCGGGGGGCTTGGTCTTGAGGCCCTTGGCGTCGGCCTGCAGGTTGTGCACGGTCTCGCCGGACTGCACGGGCACCAGGTTCTGGCCCTTGTCGCCCTCCTTGGCCCCTTCCACGTCCTCGGCGGCTTCCTTGCCGTACACGGCCATCCAGCCCGGCTTGACCAGCACCTTGCCTTCGGTCTTGAAGTTGAATTCCGTGCCCGCATTCAGCACGGTGGTGATGCGGGTGGTGACGGTGAATTCAGCCGACGGGAAGAACACGGCCAGGAAGCGACGCACCACCAGGTCGTACAGCTTCTGCTCGGCTTCGGACAGGCCGCTGGGCGCTTGCAGCGTGGGGATGATGGCAAAGTGGTCGCTCACCTTGCTGTTGTCAAACACCCGCTTGGTGGGCTTGACGTAGCCGTTGGCCAGCGCCGTCTGGGCGTGCGGGGCCAGATGGCTCATGCCGCTGTGCGCCAGCATCTCGAAGGTCTGGCGCACGGTGGGCAGGTAGTCCTCGGGCAGGGCCCGGCTGTCGGTCCGGGGGTAGGTCAGGGCCTTGTGTTTTTCGTACAGGCTCTGGGCCAGCGCCAGCGTGGTCTTGGCGGAAAAGCCGAAGCGCCCGTTGGCCTCGCGTTGCAGGCTGGTCAGGTCGTACAGCAGGCCGCTGGCTTGCGTGGTGGGCTTGCTTTCCTCGCTCACACGGGCGGGCTGCAGGCGCGAGGCGTCGGCAATGGCGCGGGCGGCGGCTTCGGTCCACACGCGGTCGGCCCGCTGCTCGGGGTCGGCGCCTTCTTCGGCGGTTTTGCCGGAGGGCTTTTTGAAGGCCGGGTCGAACCACTTGGCCGGGTAGTCCCCGGCTTGGGCCTGGAAGCTGGCGTGCACTTCCCAGTAGTCGCGGCTGACGAACTTGCGGATTTTTTCTTCGCGCTCCACCACCACGGCCAGTGTGGGGGTCTGCACCCGGCCCACGGTGGTGAGGAAGAAGCCGCCGTCGCGGCTGTTGAAGGCCGTCATGGCCCGCGTGCCGTTGATGCCCACCATCCAGTCGGCCTCGGAGCGGCTGCGGGCGGCGTCGGCCAGCGGGCGCATCTGCTCGTCGGTGCGCAGGTGGTCAAACCCGTCGCGGATGGCCTGCGGCGTCATGGACTGCAACCACAGCCGCTGCACGGGCTTGCCCAGCGGCTTCTTGCCACCGGCGTACTGCTCGATGAGGCGGAAGATCAGCTCCCCTTCGCGGCCCGCGTCACAGGCGTTGACCAGGGCGCCCACGTCCTTGCGCTTGGCCAGCTTGACCACCGCCGCCAGGCGCGACTTGGTCTTGTCGATGGGTTTGAGGTCGAAATACGGCGGCAGCACCGGCAGGTGGGCAAAGCTCCATTTGCCGCGCTTGACGTCAAATTCCTCGGGCGCGGCGATCTCCACCAAATGGCCCACGGCCGACGACACCACGTAGTGCTCGTTCTCGAAATGGTCATCGTGCTTGTCAAACTTGCCGCTCACGGGCGTGAGGGCACGCACGATGTCTTGCGCCACGGAGGGCTTCTCGGCGATCACCAGGGTTTTGGCCAAATTGTTCGTTGTCATCTCGATAGAATCCAGACCGTCTCGCGCCCCCGCACATGCGGGCGCGCTCACACACAGGTGTGCGCTCGTGCGCACATGCATGTCAAAACCTTATCAAAATTTGCCGACATGCCCGCTCGCCGCCCTGCCGCTGCCGCCCCTGCCGTTGCGTCGGCCAAACAAGCCCCCCAACCCCCTCGCCTTGCGGGCCAACGCCGGTTGCAGGTGCGCCGCTCCGGCGTCCATGGCCGGGGGGTCTACGCGCTGCAAGACCTTCGTGCTGGCGAACGGCTGATCGAGTACACCGGCGAAATCATCTCCTGGCAGCAAGCGCTGGACCGCCACCCGCACGACCCGGCGGACCCCAACCACACGTTCTACTTCCACATCGACGACGGGCGCGTGATCGATGCCAAACACGGCGGCAACAGCTCGCGCTGGATCAACCACAGCTGCAACCCCAACTGCGTGGCCACCCAGGAAGGCCACCGGGTGTTCATCGACGCCCTGCGCGACATCGCCGCGGGCGAAGAGCTGTTCTACAACTACGGCCTGTTCATCGACGAGCCGCTGACACCCACCCTCAAACGCCAGTACCCCTGCTGGTGCGGCCACACGCAGTGCACCGGCACGCTGCTCAACCCCAAGCGGCGGCGCAAGGCCAAGGGCACGTCGGGCGCATCCTCCGGCTCATGACCCCGAACGCCCCATCCACCGACGCGGCCAGCGCCGCCCTGCACCACCGTTTCAACGGTGTGTGTGAAGGTTTGTGGCCCGCCCTCAACGACCGCTGGCAGCGCCACGGCCCTGGCAGCCTGTCGCTCGACGTGGTGGCCTCCATCGATTCCACCAACACCGCGCTGATGCAGCGCGCCCGCGGCGGCGACACCGACCCCGCGCTGATGGTGGCGCTGGCGCAAACCGCCGGACGCGGCCGCATGGGCAAAGCCTGGCACAGCACGCCGGGCGACAGCCTGACCTTCTCGCTGGGCTTGCCCCTGTCCCCGCCGCAGTGGAGCGGTCTCTCGCTGGCCGTGGGCGTGGCCGTGGCCCAAGGGCTGAACACCCTGCTCGGGAGCGACGCCCACAGCCCCGCCGTGCGCCTGAAATGGCCCAACGACCTGTGGCTGGGCCAGGCCAAGCTGGCGGGCATCCTGGTGGAAACGGCCCATGTCGGTGGACAGCGCTATGCGGTGGTGGGCGTGGGCATCAACGTGCGGACCCCGCAGTGGACGGCACCGGCCTCCCCAAGCGTGGCCCATGCGCCCTCGGCCCAAGGCCCCATCAACCTGCCGCCCATGCCCCCGGCCCACCTGCAAAGCCTGCGCCCCGCGCTGGACGCCGCCGCGGTGTTGCAGGCCGTGGCCCTGCCCCTGCTGGACAGCCTGCTGACCTTTGAATCCCACGGCTTTGAGCCTTTCCGTCAGGCCTTTGCCGCGTTGGATGCGCTGCACGGGCAGGCCGTGGTGCTGTCCGATGGGGTGGAAGGGGTGGCTGCGGGCATCAACCCCACGGGAGAACTGCGCGTGGACACCGCCCAGGGCATGCACACCGTCACCAGCGCCGAAGTGAGCGTGCGCCCCACATCGGCGCTGGGTCAAACCGGAGGCTCCACATGCTGAGGCGGCTGGTGCTGGTGTTGCTGCTTGCCAACCTGGCCTATGCCGCCTGGAGCCAGGCGTGGTGGACGCTGCCACCGGGGTGGCTGCCCGACCCCACCCCCACGCGTGAACCCGAACGCCTGGCGCAGCAAATCGCGCCGGAGCGCGTGCAGGTGCTGCACACGGCCTCCGCCGAGCCGCCCAAGGACACCCCTGCGACAGCCACCACCACGGACACCAGCCCCACCCCGGATGTCGGCACCGCACCCGATGCCACGCCATCGGCCAGCCCCTTGGCCCCGACCGAAGAACCACCGCCCACCGCCAAGGCTGAAGCCGCGCCAAAAACCGAGTCCACCCAGTGCCTGCAAATCTCGGGAATGAACGACAAACAGTACGGCGTGCTGCAAACGGCACTGGCGTCTGCCCTGCCCAATTCGGGGTGGGTGTTGAAGCACTCCACCCAGGCAGCACGCTGGCTGGTGTACAGCGGCAAGCTGAGCAGCCCCGACATCATGGCCACCAAAAAGGCCGAGCTGCGCGAGCTGAAGGTGGAGTTCCGCGAAGTCACCACCCCGGCCTTGCAACCGGGCTTGGCCATGGGCACTTACTCGTCTGAAGAGCGTGCCCAGCACGCCCTGAAGGACGTGACACGGGCCGGCGTGAAAGGAGCCAGGGTGGTGCAGGAGCGCCCTGAGACCCTCCTGACCACCGTGCAGTGGCCCAAAGCCAACGAGGGGCTGAAGGAGCAGGTGCAGGCCCTCGTCAAACGCCTGGGCGACGAGGGACTGGAAGGCAAGCCGCTTCAGCCCTGTCCCTGAGCGCGACGGCGCCCCACCCAGGCCACCCCCACCAGCCACAGCCACAAGGCGCCGCCCCACCACCAACCGGTGGCCCCGCCGCCGCCGCTGGCCGTTGGCGGCTGTTCAGGGTTGGAGGGCGCGGGAGAGACGGAGCCAAACGCCTGCGCCGCCGTCACCGCCAGGTCGGCGTCCAGCAAACCCGTGCCGCAGGTCTGCGTGGTGCAGTTGCACTCCCCCTGGAACAACGCAGTCGCCGAACACTGCGCCAGCGTGGCCTGCACGGTGTGCGGGCGCACCGCGCCCTTGAGCAAACCTTCCAGCTGCGACACACTGAGGTTGGGCTGGATGCCCAGCACCAGGCTGGCCACGCCCGCGACCAGCGGGGCCGAAAAACTGGTGCCCGCCACCAACGCATAGGCCGGGGCCACGGGACCTTGCGACCCACTGTCCAGGGTGGACATGACACCGGCATCTGCCCCCCCATGCCCAGACCCGCCCGGGGCGGCCAGGGTGACCTGGGTCCCATAGTTGCCATAACTGGCTTTGGCACCGTCACCCCGCACACCGGTCACGGCCATCACACCCGAACAGTCGGCCGGGCGGGTGAGCGGCCCGCCATCGTTGCCCGCCGCCACCACCAGCAGCGCACCGGCGTTGCGAACGTCGTTGACCATGGTCTGGTACGCGGCGTTGCACGCTTCACTGCCCCCATAGCTGAGGTTGATGATGCGCGCCGGATGGGGGTTGCTGGGGGCCCCGACCACCGGCAGGCCCGCGGCCCAGCGCACACCATCCAGCAAGTCGCTCAGCACCGCACCACATTTGCCGGCCACACGCACTGGGACCACCTTGCCCCCCCAGTTGACCCCGGCCACGCCCGTGGCGTTCTGGCTGACGGCGGCAATTGCGCCGGCAATGGCGGTGCCATGCCAGGAGCTGTTTTCGGCATCGCAGCCCGCAAACAGCGGGGTGCTGGCCTCGGCGGCGGTGACCCAGTCGCCGGGGTCGCTGGCGTCGGCGTCGCGGCCATCGCCGTCGTTGGCGGACTCGACCTCGCTCACAAAGTCATGCCCTGGCAACAGGTTGGCCGCCAGATCGGGGTGGTTGGGGCGCACGCCGGAATCGACCACCGCCACGGTGACCGGGTGGC
>DASUON010000569.1:0-3410 GCA_036276615.1 Burkholderiaceae bacterium | reverse complement strand
GGTGGTGCCGCCGTCGGCACAGGCCTTGCCGCGGGTGCTGCTGCTGGTACAGGACCGCCAGGGCTACCTCAACCTGAGCGAGCTGCTGGCCCGGGGCTGGACGCGCAACGTGCACCGCGAGCAGGCCGTCATCACCTGGGAGTGGCTGCAGGAGCTCAACGGCGGCCTCATCATGCTCAGTGGCGCGGGCAGTGGTCCCGTGGGCCAGGCCCTGCTGGCCGGTGACGAGCGCCGCGCCGCCGACGTGGCCTTGCAGGCCGCCAGCGTGTTCACCCACCGCTTCTACCTGGAGCTGCAACGCGCCGGTCACCCGGAAGACGAGCGTCTGGTGCAGGCCACCGTGCCACTGGCCGCCCGCCTGGGCCTGCCGGTGGTGGCCACCCATCCGGCGCAGTTCCTGACACCTGATGACTACGAGGCCCACGAGGCCCGGGTGTGCATTTCCGAGGGTGAAATCCTGGCCAACACCCGCCGCGTGCGCCGCTTCACCCGAGAGCAGTACCTGAAGGACAGCGCCCAGATGGAGGCCCTGTTTGCCGATGTGCCCTCGGCCATCGCCAACACGGTGGAAATTGCCCGCCGCTGCAGCCTGACCCTGGTGCTGGGCAAGCCCCAGTTGCCCAACTTCCCCATTCCGCCGGTCAACGGGGTGGTGATGTCGGTGGAGGACTATTTCCGCCATGTGTCGCACGAGGGGCTGAAGGGCCGCCTGATCCACCTGTTTCCCAACGAGGCCGAGCGCGAGAAGGAGCGCCCGCGCTATGTGGAGCGGCTGGAGTTCGAGCTGAACACCATCTTGAAGATGGGGTTCCCGGGCTACTTCCTCATCGTGTCGGACTTCATCAAGTGGGCCAAGGAAAACGGCTGCCCGGTGGGGCCGGGCCGGGGTTCCGGGGCCGGTTCGCTGGTGGCGTATGCGCTGCTCATCACCGACCTGGACCCGCTCAAGTACAACCTGCTGTTCGAACGTTTCCTGAACCCGGAGCGGGTGTCCATGCCCGACTTCGACATCGACTTCTGCCAGTCCAACCGCGACCGGGTGATCGACTACGTGAAGGCCAAGTACGGCAAGGACGCGGTCAGCCAGATCGCCACCTTCGGCACCATGGCGGCGCGCGCCGCCATCCGCGACGTGGGCCGGGTGCTGGACTTCAGCTACGGCTTTTGCGACGGCATTTCCAAGCTCATCCCCAACAAGCCGGGCATGAGCGTGACGCTGCAATACCCGCCCGACCCGCCGGTGGACGGCGACAAGAACAACTACGCCATTGCCATGGAGCCGGTGCTGGCCCAGCGGCTGGCGCAGGAAGAGGACGTGAAAACCCTCATCGAGCTGGCGCAAAAGCTGGAGGGCATGACCCGCAACATCGGCATGCACGCCGGGGGCGTGCTGATCGCCCCGGGCAAGCTCACCGACTTCTGCCCGCTGTACCAGCAGCCCGGCAGCGAATCGGCCGTGAGCCAGTACGACAAGGATGACGTGGAGGCCGTGGGCCTGGTCAAGTTCGACTTCCTGGGCCTGGCCACGCTCACCATCCTGGAGATTGCGGCCGAGTTCATCCGCAAGCGCCACCCAGGGCAAGACAAGTTTGCGTTCGAGAACGTGCCGCTGGAAGACCGGGCCACCTACAAGCTGTTTTCCGAGGGGCGCACCGAGGCCGTGTTCCAGTTTGAAAGCCGCGGCATGCAGGGCATGCTGCGCGACGCCAAACCCAGCCGCCTGGAAGACCTGATCGCCCTCAACGCCCTGTACCGCCCGGGCCCCATGGACCTGATCCCCAGCTTCGTGGCCCGCAAGCACGGGCGCGAGGAGGTGATCTACCCCCACCCGCTGGTGGAGAAGGTGCTGGCCGAGACCTACGGCATCATGGTCTACCAGGAGCAGGTGATGCAGACCGCCCAGGCCATGGGTGGCTACAGCCTGGGCGGTGCCGACATGCTGCGCCGCGCCATGGGCAAGAAGAAAGCCGAGGAAATGGCCGAACACCGGGCCATCTTCCGCAAGGGCGCGGCGGAAAAAGGCATCAGCGAGGAAAAGGCCGACGAGGTCTTTGACCTGATGGAAAAGTTCGCGGGCTACGGCTTCAACAAGTCGCACGCCGCCGCCTACTCGCTGCTGGCGTACCACACCGCTTGGCTCAAGGTCCACTACACCGCCGAGTTCTACGCCGCCAACATGACGGTGGAAATGGACAACACCGACAAGCTCAAGGTGCTGCACGCCGATGCGGGCACTTTCGGCATCTCCTTCGAGCCGCCGGACGTCAACCGCGGGGCCTACCGCTTCGAACCCGTCAGCAACACCTGCGTGCGTTACGGGCTGGGGGCCATCAAGGGCACGGGCGAGCAGGCCATCGAAACCATCGTGGCCGCACGTCAGGCGGGCGGGCCGTTCAGCTCGCTGTTCGACTTCTGCCTGCGTGTGGACAAAGGCCGGGTGAACAAACGCACGGTGGAAGCCCTGATCAAGGCCGGGGCGTTTGACAGCATCCACCTGGACCGCGCCGCCCTGCTGGCCAGCGTGGAGGTGGCGTTTGAATTTGCCGCCGCCGCCGCCGCCAATGCCAACCAGGGCGGGCTGTTCGACGTGTTCGACGACGGCGACGCCCACGGCAGCAGCCAGGCCGAACCGCCGCTGGCCGAGTGCGCCCCCTGGGGCGTGCGCGAACGCCTGGGGCACGAAAAAACCGCCATCGGGTTTTACTTCTCGGGCCATTTGTTCGACGAGGTCGAGGCCGAGGTGCGCCGCTTTGCCCGCATCCGCATCGGCGAGGTGGCCGACAGCCGCGACCCGCAGCTGCTGGCCGGCATCGTGACCGAGCTGCGCGTCATCAACGGCCAGCGCGGCAAGCTGGGCCTGTTCAAGCTGGACGACAAGTCCGGTGCCATCGAGGCCAGCGCCGACGAAAACATGCTCAACCAGTACCGCGACCTGCTGAAGGACGACGAACTGGTGCTGGCCCAGGGCGTGGTGCAGAACGACCGCTTTTCGGGCGGGCTGCGCTTCAAGGTGCAAAAGCTCTGGAGCCTGCCCGAGGCCCGCTGCCGCTTTGGCAAGTACCTGCGCGTGGGCGTCAACCCCCAGGTTCAGGGCCGCGAACTGCCGGTGGCCGAGCTGGTGGCCGCCCACCCACCGCAGCGCCAACCCGACGAGGGGGCCGGAGAATGGAGCGACGACGCCCGCGACCTGCTGCGCGGCCTGCCCGTGCGGGTGGCGCTGGAGCTGCCCGGCCTGCGCTGCGAGCTGGCGCTGGACCAGCGCTCGCTGTTTTTCCCCTCTGACGCCGCCCTGGCCATGTGGACCGCACAGGCCCACCCGCTCAAGGCCGAGCTGGTGTACGACTGAGGGCTTTAAGTTTTTTTGGCGTCTAGCGCTTTATTTTGTTGGGGTATTTGCTATGAAAAACGTA
>DASUON010000568.1:0-3301 GCA_036276615.1 Burkholderiaceae bacterium | reverse complement strand
AGGGGGAAGGATGATAAAGCGGCAGGGGCCACCGCCCCACGACGGTGGGCGCGTCAGTGCAGTGTGGGCAGGTTGGCGGGCACGCTCACCTGCACAGGGGTCTGCGACGGCGTGTGCCCGAACAGCTTGCGGAAATCGGTGGCGAACTGGCTCAGGTGCCAGAACCCCCAGCGGGTGGCCACGTCTTGCACCGAGGCGCCGGGGCCCTGCTGGCGCAGGCTGCGCCGCGCCCCGTTGAGGCGCAGGATGCGCAGGTACTGCATGGGCGTGAGGCCCAGCACATGCTCAAAGCAGTATTGCAGCGTGCGGCGGCTGACGTGGAGCTGCTCGCACAGCTCGGGCACGTCCAGCGGCTGGTCGGGGTGGGCCAGCAGGCAGGCGCGGGCCTTGGCCACCACCCGCTGGTGGCGGGCAAAGCTGCTGCTCACCTGGGCCGGGTCGCGGGCGCCGTCCAGCAGGGGCAGCAGGGCTTCCGTCAGCTGTTCCGCCGGGTCGGTCGCAGCCAGTGGGGTGGCGGGCAGGGTGTGCTCGCTGGCGGGCGTGTGCAGCAGCCGGTCCAGCGTGTTGAGGCAGCGGGCGTGAGCCTGGCTGTCCACGTGCAGCAGTTCGTGGCGGGTCAGGCGCGACCAGTCCAGGCTGTAGCCCTGGGCGTCGGCGGCTTCGCGCAGGCGTTCCTGGCGCACCACGATGCCGTAGATGCCGTAGTCCGCCGGGGTCAGCAGCTCGAATTCCTGGCTGCCGGGGCGGACCATGACGGTGTCGCCCTCGGTGCTGCGGCCGTTGATGCGCCCCCGGGGGGATGTGGCGTTGGTGGCGGGGCGCTGGGGCAGGCCGAACCACAGCGCGTCGGGCCACACGCAGCAACTCTGGCGCATGCCCTGGCTGGTGTGCTCCTTGAACACCTGCATGCCGGGCAGTTGCAGCTCGTGCAGCGAACCGCTGAAAGCCCCGGGCGTGGTCTGGTCGTAACACTGCTCCCAATTGGTGAGGTTGTGGGCGTGTTCGTCGGCGTCGAAGGCCTGAATGGAACGGATCTGGTGCATGGAGCCCTCCGAAACGGTGCACCGCGGGCGGGGGCGTCAACTTTGCCGAATTTCGATACCGCGCCAGCCCCGGTGCTGCCTAGAGTCCGCATCCATGCAAGGCCCGTGCCGCTGCCGTTTCAGGCCGCGACGGGGTTTTCAAGGTGTGTGTTTTGTCTGTTCCTCAAGGAGAACGTTCATGTCGATGGGTACATCTGTGTCAGGAGGATCGGCGCTCAAGCCGGTGCTCAGCACCCTGCAACTGTGGGGCATTGCAGTGGGTTTGGTGATTTCGGGCGAGTACTTTGGGTGGAGCTTTGGCTGGGCTTCGGCGGGCACGCTGGGCTTCACGGTCACGGCGCTGTTCATTGCCGCCATGTACACCACCTTCATCTTCAGCTTCACCGAGCTGACCACCTCCATCCCCCACGCGGGCGGGCCGTTTGCCTACAGCAAGCGCGCCTTCGGCCCGGTGGGTGGCTACCTGGCCGGGGTGGCCACGCTGGTGGAGTTTGTGTTTGCGCCCCCGGCCATTGCGCTGGCCATCGGGGCCTATTTGAACGTGCAGTTCCCCTCGTTGGACCCGAAGATGGCCGCCGTGGGGGCGTATGTGGTGTTCATGGCGCTCAACATCGTGGGGGTGCACATCGCGGCCACCTTCGAGCTGTTCGTGACCATCCTGGCCATTTTCGAGCTGCTGGTGTTCATGGGCGTGGTGTCGCCGGGCTTCTCCATGGCCAACTTCACCAAAGGCGGCTGGGCCGGGCAAGACCATTTCAGCCTGGCGGCCATTGGCGGCATGTTCGCGGCCATTCCGTTTGCCATCTGGTTCTTCCTGGCCATTGAAGGCGTGGCCATGGCGGCGGAAGAGGCCAAGGACCCCAAGCGCTCCATCCCCATTGCCTACATTGCGGGCATCCTGACGCTGGTGGTGCTGGCCGTGGGCGTGATGGTGTTTGCCGGTGGTGCGGGCGACTGGACCCAGCTGTCCAACATCAACGACCCGCTGCCCCAGGCCATGAAGCTGATCGTGGGCGAGAACAGCGGCTGGCTGCACATGCTGGTGTGGCTGGGCCTGTTCGGGCTGGTGGCCTCGTTCCACGGCATCATCCTGGGCTATTCGCGCCAGATCTTTGCCCTGTCCCGCGAGGGCTACCTGCCCGCTTTCCTGTGCAAGGTTCACCCCAAGTTCAAGACGCCGCACCGGGCCATTCTGGCCGGGGGTGTGGTGGGCATTGCCGCCATCTTCAGCGACGAGTTCATCCAGATCGGCGGCCAGTCGCTCACGGCCAACATCGTCACCATGAGCGTGTTCGGTGCCATCGTCATGTACATCGTCAGCATGGCCAGCCTGTTCCAGCTGCGCAAGACCGAACCTGGTCTGGCCCGGCCCTTCAAGGCCCCGCTGTTCCCGTTCTTTCCCGCGTTTGCCCTGGGTGCAGCCCTGGTGTGCCTGGTCACCATGACCTATTACAACCCGCTCATTGCCGCCATGTTCCTGGGCTTCGTGGTGGTGGGGTATGGTTACTTCATGCTCACCTCAAGCCAGCGCGAGGCCCTCAAACCGGCCTGAGCCTGAAAACCGTGTCCTGACTCCTGAGGAAGCCTGTGTCCGCATCGCGTTATGCCTGTTCCGTGGGGGTCGTCACCCACGGGTTTGCCGACCTCAAAGACCTGATGGCCAAAGCCACCCCCGCCCGTTCGGGTGACCAACTGGCCGGGGTGGCCGCCGACAGCGCCCAGGAACGCGCCGCCGCGCAGATGGCCTTGGCCGACGTGCCGCTCAAGGCCTTCTTGAACGAGGCGCTGGTGCCCTACGAGGCCGATGAGGTCACCCGCCTCATCATGGACACGCACGACGCCGCGGCCTTTGCCCCGGTGGCGCACCTCACGGTGGGCGACTTTCGCAACTGGCTGCTGAGCGATGCCGCCACGCCCGAGGTGCTGGCCGCCCTGGCCCCGGGGCTGACGCCGGAAATGGTGGCCGCGGTCAGCAAGGTCATGCGCAACCAGGACCTGATGCTGGTGGCGCGCAAGTGCCGCGTGGTCACGGCGTTTCGCAACACCATCGGGCTGGAGGGGCGCTTGAGCACCCGCCTCCAGCCCAACCACCCCACCGACGACGCCACCGGCATTGCCGCCAGCCTGCTCGACGGCCTGCTGTACGGCAGCGGAGACGCGGTCATTGGCATCAACCCCGCCACCGACAACGTGGCCCAGGTGATGCGCCTGGTGCAGATGATGGCCGAGGTCATTGACCATTACGGCATCCCCACCCA
>DASUON010000567.1:0-5096 GCA_036276615.1 Burkholderiaceae bacterium | reverse complement strand
TTTGACCTGAACCACCACCTGATTCCCGACCCCGTGGGCAAGGCCATTGCCTGCCTGCTGGACCGTGTGGCCCACCTCGAACGTGGCCAAGGCAGCCACTCGCTGCTGCACGACCACGAACCCACGCCCCCCGGTGCCGCAGCCGCCTGCGGGACGTGTGACGACAGCTGCGCCGTGCCTGTGTTTGCCTCCGCTTCCCCCCCACCCACCCCCACCGAGGAGACCTTGTGATGGAAAACCTGCTCCACCGCCTCAAAAGCCTGTCTTCTGCCGAGGACTTCCTGAACTTCTTCGGGGTGCCGTTCGACCAGGCCGTGGTCAACGTCAACCGCCTGCACATCCTCAAACGCTTTTTCCAGTACATCCGCCAGGCCAACCTGAACGCCGACACCAGCGAGCTGGAGATGTTCACCGTGTACCGGGGGTTTTTGACGCAGGCCTATGGCGACTTCGTCAAGTCCACCCCGGCGCGGGAAAAGGTGTTCAAGGTGTTCCAGGACACCGAAGGCAAGCAGCACGTCTCGCTGGACAACCTGCGTGCCTCCATGGCCATGCGCGCCACCGCCTGAGCCCACTCGCGTTTCCCACCCCACCCCCCGCCTGCCCAAGGAGTTGCCATGCACATCGTCGTCTGCATCAAGCAGGTGCCGGATTCGGCGCAGATCCGCGTCCACCCGGTCACCAACACCATCATGCGTCAGGGGGTGCCGGCCATCGTCAACCCCTACGACCTGTTCTCGCTGGAAGAGGCACTGCGCCTCAAGGACCAGTTCGGCGGGCGCGTCACGGTGCTGTGCATGGGGCCACCGCAGGCCGAGGAAGCCTTGCGCAAGTGCATCAGCTTCGGGGCCGACGACGCGGTGCTGGTGACCGACCGCGCCTTTGCCGGGGCCGACACCCTGGCCACCTCCTATGCCCTGGCCGCGGGCATCCGCCAGATTGCCCGCGAGCAGGCGGTGGACATGGTGTTCACCGGCAAGCAGACCATCGACGGCGACACCGCCCAGGTGGGCCCCGGCATTGCCAAGCGCCTGGGCCTGCAACTGCTGACCTACGTGTCGCGCATCGTCGAAACCGACCTGGAGGCCCGCACCATCACCGTGGAGCGCCGGGCCGAGGGCGGGGTGCAGGTGCTCAAGACCCAGCTGCCGGTGCTCATCACCATGCTGGAGAACACCAACGTGCTGCGCTTTGCGTCCATGCCCGCCATGATCCACGCCGCCGCCTACCCCGTGCGCAAGTGGAGCAAAGAGCAGGCCGCCATCGAGGACCTGGACAAGATCGGCCTGAAGGGCTCGCCCACCGTGGTGAGCAAGGTGTTTGGCCCCACACCGCGCACCGAGAAGGCCGAGATGCTGGAGGTGGAAACCTCCAGCCTGCGCGACGTTTCCCTCAACCTGTTGCAAAAGATCTTCACGCGCCACCCGACGCTGGAAGCCGACCTGCTGATGAAGGAGCCCTCATGAGCGACGCCCCCACCCCCAACGCAGCGGCCCCAGCCGCCCCGGCTGCCGCCACTGCGCCCGCCAAACGCCCCGCGGGCCGCGCCGGTCGCAACACCGAGCTGCCCGAACACCTCAAGGCCTACAAGGGCGTGTGGGTGTTCATCGAACACGACCGCGGCCATGTGCACAGCGTGTCGTGGGAGCTGGTGGGCGAGGCCCGCAAACTCGCCGACACCCTGGGCAGCACGGTCAGCGCCGTCATCCTGGGCGGCGAGGACGAGCCGCTGGACAAGTTCGCCGCCGAGGCCTTCACCTTCGGGGCCGACAAGGCCTACATCGTGGCCGACCCGGTGCTCAAGGGCTACCGCAACGAGCCCTTCACCAAGGGGCTGACCGACTTGGTCAACAAGTACCAACCCGAAATCCTGCTGCTGGGTGCCACCTCCATGGGGCGCGACCTGGCCGGATCGGTGGCCACCACCTTGCTCACCGGCCTGACCGCCGACTGCACCGAGCTGCGCATCGACCCCGTCTCCAAGGCCCTGGCCGCCACCCGGCCCACCTTTGGCGGTTCGCTGCTGTGCACCATCATGACCCTGGCCTACCGCCCGCAAATGGCCACGGTGCGCCCGCGGGTGATGGCCATGCCCCGGGCCGACGCCAGCCGCCCCGGCGACATCACCCGCGACACCCTGGGCATGGTGGAGACCAGCATCGTCACCAAGCTGCTGGACTTCATCCCCGACGCGCAAAGCAACAACATCAACCTGCCGTATGCCGACGTCATCGTCAGCGGTGGCAAGGGCCTGAAGAACCCCGAGAACTTCAAGCTGGTGTTCGAGCTGGCCCGCGTGCTGGGGGCCGAGGTGGGCGCCACCCGCCCGGTGGTGCAGGCCGGTTGGGTGGAGGCCGAGCGCCAGGTGGGCCAGACCGGCAAGACCGTGCGGCCCAAGCTCTACATCGCCGCGGGCATTTCCGGGGCCATTCAGCACCGGGTGGGCATGGAGTCGTCCGACGTGATCGTGGCCATCAACACCGACCCCAACGCGCCCATTTTCGAGTTTGCGCACTACGGCATCGTGGGCAACGCCATGCAGGTGCTGCCCGCGCTGACCCAGGCGTTTTCGGCCCATTTGTCGCAGCGTTTGCGGCAGGTGGCGTGAGCGGCGGTCCTTCAGGAGAAACCCCATGAAAAAACCATCCCAGTTCGACGCCATCGTGGTCGGTGCCGGCCCCTCGGGCAACGCGGCGGCCTACACCATGGCCAAGGCCGGCCTGAAGGTGCTGCAGATCGAGCGCGGCGAGTACCCCGGCAGCAAGAACGTGCAGGGCGCAATTTTGTACAGCGATGCGCTGGAAAAAATCATCCCCGACTTCCGCGAGGACGCCCCGCTGGAGCGCCACATCATCGAGCAGCGCATGTGGGTGCTGGACGACAACAGCTTTGTCGGCACCCACTACCGCAGCGACGACTACAACAAGCCGCCCTACAACCGTTACACCATCATCCGGGCGCAGTTTGACAAGTGGTTCAGTTCCAAGGTGCGCGAGGCCGGGGCGCTGGTGATCTGCGAGACCACGGTCAACCACCTCATCATGGACGGTGACCAGGTGGTGGGCGTGCAGTGCGACCGCGAGGCGGGCGACGTGTACGCCGACGTGGTCATCCTGGCCGACGGCGTCAACTCCACGCTGGCGCGCAAGGCGGGCTTCCATGGCGAGATCAAGGCCAGCAACGTGGCGCTGGCGGTCAAGGAAATTTTGTTCCTGCCCGAAGACACCATCCGCCAGCGCTTCAACATCGGCGAGGAAGAGGGTGTGGTCATCGAGATGCTGGGCAAGATCACCGACGGCATGATGGGCACCGGCTTCCTCTACACCAACAAGGAGTCGCTGACCATTGGCGTGGGCTGCATGCTGGGCGACTTCAAGGCCAACCCCAACAAGACCTCGCCCTACGCGCTGCTGGAGCAGATGAAGCGCCACCCCTCCATCGCCCCGCTGATCGAAGGCGGCGAGATGAAGGAGTACGCCGCCCACCTCATCCCCGAAGGCGGCTTCTACGCCGTGCCCCAGGTCTACGGCAACGGCTGGATGATCGTGGGGGACTCGGGCGGCTTTGTGAACGCCGTGCACCGCGAGGGCTCCAACCTGGCCATGACCACCGGCCGCCTGGCCGCCGAAACCGCCATTGCCGCCAAGGCCGGGGGCAAGGGCTACCGGGCCGACACGCTCAAGGCCTACAAGAAGGCGCTGGACGAGAGCTTCGTGATGAAGGACCTGAAGAAGTACCGCGACATGCCGCAGGTCTTCCACGAGAACAACCAGTTCTTCACCACCTACCCCGACCTGGTCTCCAAGGCCGCCCGCACCATGCTCACCGTGGACGGTGTGGACAAGAAGACCAAGGAGCGCGAAATCTTCGCCAGCTTCCGCCAAACCCGTTCGCTCACCGGCCTGGTGGGTGACGCCGTCAAACTCTGGAGGGCCATCCGATGATCCCCGTCAACGTCGAAGAAAAGCTGTTCCAGAACCGCTACCGGGTGGACGCCGGGCGGCCCCACATCCAGATCAAGCAACCCGAGGTCTGCGCCAACGACTGCCAGGACAAGTCCTGCACCCACGTCTGCCCGGCCTCCTGCTACAAGGCCGAGGGCAACGGGGCGGTCACCCTCATCACCGACGGCTGCCTGGAGTGCGGCAGCTGCCGCATCATCTGCACCGAACACGCCAACGTGAACTGGGAATACCCCCGCGGCGGCCACGGCATCCTGTTCAAGTTTGGTTGAGGGGGCGCACACCATGTCCCGACCCGAACGCAGTGTGTTCGTCTGCTCGCAGCAGCGCCCGCCCGGCCACCCGCGTGGCAGTTGTGCCGCCCAGGGCGGCCAGGCGGTGTTGCAGGCCTTTTGGCAAGAGGTGCAGACCCGCAATGCCCACGAGCAGGTGGGCGTGACCTACAGCGGCTGCCTGGGCCCGTGCAGCGGCGGCGTGAACGTGGTGGTGTTCCCCGACAGCGTGCTGTACAGCCGCGTCAAACCCGAAGACGTGCCGGAAATTGTCGAGAAGCACCTGCTGGGCGGCGAAGTGGTCACACGCCTGGCGGCTTCGGCGTCGGTGTGGTGAGGGGAGGGGAGCAATTAAATTGATAGCTGCTTACGCTTGATTTGAAAGCGTTGGAGGTGGTTTTGGCTATGATTCCGCCATGACCGCACCCTCCCGCTTTCAATCCATCACCGCCCAGGCCTGGGCGGGCATGCTGGCCCTGCTGTTCATGATGTTCCTGGTGGACTTGGAGCGTTTTGCCATGCAAGGCGACTACGCGGGTCTGGCCCAGTCGCTGGCGCACGACCCGGGCGTGTGGGGCCTGCGCGTGTTGGTGGGCCTGGTGTGCCTGAATGGGCTCATGCAGGTGGCCACGCGCACCTTTTCGTCCCCGGGCTTTCGGTTGGCCACTGTGGGGTTGACGGCGGCGTATGCGCTGTTTTTCCTGCTGCATCAGGTGGTCCATGTGCTGGGTGGCGAGCCGCTGGGCCTGCACACCGCGCTGGACCTCACCCACCACACCTTGGGCGCCTGGGGCACCTGGAGCGCGTGGCGCTGGCACCGCGAAGGGTAGGCGGCGGTTTGCCGCGGTGTCATCGGTGAAGC
>DASUON010000566.1:0-2434 GCA_036276615.1 Burkholderiaceae bacterium | reverse complement strand
GCGAACAAAGTCCAACAAGTGAGCAAACTCTTCTTCCGTCTCACCAGGGAACCCTGCAATGAAGGTGCTGCGAATCACCAGCTCAGGACAAATGTCACGCCACTTCTGGATGCGCTCCAGGTTCTTTTCGCCACTGGCAGGGCGCTTCATGCGCCGCAACACCTCGGGATGGCTGTGTTGCAAAGGCACATCCAGGTAGGGCAAGACCAGCCCCTCGGCCATCAACGGCAGCACCTCATCCACATGAGGATACGGATAGACGTAATGCAAACGAACCCAGGCACCGTGCTCACGGGCCAGCACACCCAGTTCGCGCACCAGGTCCAGCATGCGGGTCTTCACAGGCCGACCATTCCAGAACCCGGTGCGGTACTGCACATCCACCCCATAGGCCGAGGTGTCCTGGCTGATGACCAGCAACTCCTTCACACCCGCCTGGAACAGCTTGGCCGCCTCGTTCAGCACGTCACCCACAGGCCGACTCACCAACCCGCCACGCATGGACGGAATGATGCAGAAGGTGCAGTGGTGATTACAGCCCTCGCTGATTTTCAAGTACGCGTAATGGCGCGGCGTGAGCTTGATGCCCTGCGCCGGAACCAGATCCACAAACGGATCGTGCGGCTTGGGCAGGTGCTGATGCACCGCCTCCATCACCTCATGCGTGGCGTGTGGTCCCGTAACCGCCAACACCGACGGATGCAACTCCGACACCAGGTTGCCACCCGATTCGGACTGCCGCGCCCCCAGGCAACCGGTCACGATGACCTTGCCATTGGCCGCCAACGCCTCGGAAATGGTGTCCAAGCTTTCCTTGACCGCATCATCGATGAAGCCGCAGGTGTTGACGATGACAATGTCCGCGCCCTCAAAGGTTTTGGACGTTTGATATCCCTCGGCACTGAGTTGGGTGAGGATGAGTTCGGAATCGGTCAGCGCCTTCGGGCATCCGAGGCTGACGAACCCCACCTTGGGCGCAAGCCCTGCGGTTTCGGACATGTGTTTCACCCCGGGCACCTTGCGGCCACCGGGTCTCAATTGGGGCGACGAAAGCCCATGACGTTGAGCATCTGCTCACTGTTGCGTTGCAGCTGTTCCTGCAACTGGTCCATGGCCGCACGGGATTGCTCCATGTAGTTGCCCATCAATGCCTGCATGGCGGGGTTCTGGGCACTGAACAGCTGACCCCAGGCATCCGGGCTGACGACCTTGCCCGGCTGGGCAGCCACTTTTTGCTGCATGTCCATGAACAACTGCATGTTCTTTTCGAGGTGTGCCCCGACAAAGCCCTGCAGCGCATGACCATAAAAACGAATGATGTTGGCCAGGATCTGCTCGGAAAACAGAGGGGCTCCCGCCGTTTCCTCTTCGAGGATGATTTGCAACAGGATGCTGCGCGTGAGGTCATCCCCTGTCTTGGCATCCAGCACCACGAAGGGCGACATCTTCATGACCAAGTCTTTGACTTCAGCCAGTGTGATGTACGTCGACGTGTCGGTGTCGTACAGACGGCGATTGGGGTATTTTTTGATGACCCGGGTCCCGCTGGGGAGAGGTGCATCAGTGGGTTTGGATTTGTGCACGGCGTTCGACGGATGGCAGCTGCCACGCGACCGGCCTCCACTTCCAGCACTCAAGCCACACCCTGGGGTGCGCTACCCGTTACTGAGAGGGCGACCAACCAGGAACCGCTTGGCAAAGGAAATGGTAGGCGCGATTGGATTCGAACCAACGACCCCCACCATGTCAAGGTGGTGCTCTAACCAACTGAGCTACGCGCCTACTGCGATTCGAAGCTAGCAGTATACACCGAAATACCGCACTCAGTCACCTGCCGCCGCAAAATCGTGGCCCACGGGCTTCAAACCCATGGCCACATACCGCTTCCAACGCTCCCGGGCTGCGGCGCGATCCTGCCCGTCCGTGGACACGATCTCCACCACCCGTGCAAACTGGTCGCACCGGTCGGGCACGTCGTTCGTCAAATTGAGCAGCACGTCGCCATGCGCTGGCCAATGGGCGGTGAGCAGGATGGGAGAGCGCTGCAGCACATGCGGGGGCGACACGTCGGTGGCATGGGGCAGAAAGGCCAAGGGAGCCAAGGTCCACAAGCGCTCGTCAAGGGCACCCACGTCAGCGGGCCTGCTCACACAGGTGACACGGTGCCCCGGCCCCACCGCCTTGCGCATGACCCGGCTCGCATGGGTCATGCGGTCGGTCACATTGAAGTGAAAGGTCACCTGCGTCACGTCGTGAGACTCCGCAACGCGTCAGCGGCTGCGCACTGGAGGGGTGGCGGGTCGTGCCGCAGACCGCTTGCCCTTGGCGGCGGAAGGCAAACGCTGCGCTTCGTTGAGCACGTGCTGCACCAACAGCGCCACCGGACGCCCGGTGCCCCCCTTGGCCGCCCCGCTCTTCCAGGCGGTCCCGGCAA
>DASUON010000565.1:0-4263 GCA_036276615.1 Burkholderiaceae bacterium | reverse complement strand
AGGTGGCCGTGGCCGACGGCGTGGGCCAACGGGCGCGTTGCAGCCACGCCCCCTCGGCTCCGGCGGTGTGGGCCTGGGGGCCGCAGCCGTGGGGCTCTCCGGCGGGCAGCGGCAGGGGGGGGCCAAATGCCTCAAGCCCTGCTGCAATGGCGGGGAAGGCGGGCCGCAGCAGCCGAACGTCGGCCCCGGCGGCCATCAGCGCGGGGGGCAGTGCGGCGCTCACGTCGGCCAGACCGCCGGTTTTCAGCAGAGGGAACACCTCGGCACAGGCGTACAGCACCCGCATGGGGGTGGGCTGTGCGTCTGGGCGCGGGGGGGCGCTCACGCCGCACCCTCCGGGGCCGTGTCCTGGGCCGCTTGCCAGCGTTCCAGCATGGGGGCGGTCACCAGCACCACACCGCCGGGCGTGCGGTGGAAGTGGCGGGCGTCGGCCTCGGGGTCCACGCCGATCTGCAGGCCGTCGGGCAACTGGCAACCGTGGTCGATGACCACTTTCTTGAGCACGCAGTGGCGGCCAATGCTCACCTCGGGCAGCACCACCGCGTCTTCCACCGTGCAGTAGGAGTGGACGCGCACTTTGGAAAACAGCACCGAGCGCCGCACCGTGGAGCCCGACAGGATGCAGCCGCCCGACACCAGCGAATCGACCGCGCTGCCGCGGCGGCCATCGTCGTCAAACACGAACTTGGCCGGGGGCAGTTGCTCCTGGTAGGTCCAGATGGGCCATTGCTGGTTGTACATGTCCAGCTCGGGTATGGTGCCGGTGAGGTCGATGTTGGCCTGCCAGTAGGCGTCCACCGTGCCCACGTCGCGCCAGTAGCTGGGTGCTTCGGGGCTGCTTTTCACGCACGACAGGCCGAAGGGGTGGGCCACCGCCTGGCCCTGGGCCACGAGCGCGGGAATCAGGTCCTTGCCAAAGTCGCGGCTGGAGCCCTTGGTCTTGGCGTCCTGCTCCAGGGCTTGGAACAGCACCTGGGCGTTGAACACGTAAATGCCCATGCTGGCCAGGGCCACGTCGGGCTTGCCGGGCATGGGGGCGGGCTGGGCGGGCTTTTCGGTGAAGCTGACGATGCGGCGCTGCGCGTCGATGGCCATCACGCCAAAGGCGCTGGCCTCGGCCAGTGGCACCTCGATGCAACCCACCGTGCAGGCCCGGTCCTGGGCCACGTGGTCGGCAATCAGGTTGGCATAGTCCATCTTGTAGATGTGGTCCCCGGCCAGCACCAGGATGTAGCGCGGGTCGTGGGCACGCAGGATGTCCAGGTTCTGGTAGACCGCGTCGGCGGTGCCCAGGTACCAGCTTTCGTCGTCCATGCGCTGCTGGGCGGGCAGCAGGTCAATGAATTCGTTGAACTCGTTGCGCAGGAAACTCCAGCCCCGTTGCAGGTGGAGCAGCAGGCTGTGCGACTTGTACTGCGTCAACACCCCGATGCGGCGCACCCCGGAGTTGAGGCAGTTGGACAGCGCGAAGTCGATGATGCGGAACTTGCCCCCAAAGTACACCGCCGGTTTGGCCCGCCGGTCGGTCAGGGCTTGCAGGCGCGAGCCGCGCCCACCGGCCAGCACCAGGGCCATGGTCTGGCGCGCCAGCTGTCGGGGGTTGGGGGTGGGGGTCATGGGGGTCTCCTCGGGGTGGTCTTGGGGTCAGGGGTGTTCGCGGGCGCGTTCGGGCAGCTTGCGTCCGTGGGCCTGGGTCATGGTGTGCAGGCGTTCGGCGGGCAGGTGGTCCACCTGGCCCCAGTCAAAGCGCCAGGTCCAGCAGCCTTCGGCCACGCCGGGGGTGTTCATGCGGTGCTGGCCGTCCAGGCCCAGCACGTCCTGAAAGGGGAAGATGACCGTGCGCGCCACCGACATGGAGGCGGCGCGGATCAGCGTCCAGTGCGGTTCCGTGTCCATGGCCGGGCCGAAGTAGGCCCGGGCCGCCTCCCGCTCGGGCAGGCTGGCCGTGCGCCACCAGCCCACGGTGGTGTCGTTGTCGTGGGTGCCGGTGTAGGCCACCGAGTCGGGCGTGTGGTTGTGCGGCAGGTAGGGGTTGGTGGGGCCGCCCCCCAGCGCAAATTGCAGGATGCGCATGCCCGGAAACCCGCAGGCCTCGCGCAGGGCGGTCACCTCGGGGGTGATCAGCCCCAGGTCCTCGGCGATGATGGGCAGCGGCCCCAGGGCCTGCTCCATGGCCTTGAACAGGGCCAGCCCGGGCCCTTCGCGCCAGTGGCCGTACATGGCCGTGGGCTCGGAGGCAGGGATTTCCCAGTGGGCCTGAAAGCCGCGGAAGTGGTCCAGCCGCACCACGTCCACCTGTTTGAGCAGGTGGGCCATGCGGTCGGTCCACCAGCGGTGGCCGCTGTGGGCCATGGCGTCCCAGTTGTACAAGGGGTTGCCCCAGCGCTGGCCGGTGGCCGAGAAGTAGTCGGGCGGCACCCCGGCCACCACCTCGGGTTCACCATCCGGGGCCAGCAGGAATTCGTGCGGGCGGGCCCACACGTCGGCGCTGTGGTGCGACACGAAGATGGGCGCATCCCCCGCAATGCGCACGCCCCGCAGGTGGGCATGGGCGCGCAGGCGCTGCCACTGTTCCCAAAAGCGCCACTGCACAAAGTGCCAGAACCCCAGTTCGCTGGCCGCCTCGTGGCGCACCGCGTCCAGGGCCGCCGGGTCACGCTGGGCCAGGGCGGTGGGCCATTGCGTCCAGGGGGCACCGTGGCGGGCGTCCAGCACCATGAACAGCGCAAAGTCGTCCAGCCAGTGGGCGTGTTCTTCGACAAACCGCGCCATGGCCGCCTGGTGGTGGGCTTGGCCCATGCGCTGGAAGCCCACCCACGCCTGGCGCAGGCGTTCCATGCGGTAGGGAATGACCCGCTCGAACTCGCAGCGCTGGGTGTCAAACCCCTGCGTGGGGGCCCACGGCAGCCAGCCGTGCTGGACCAGGTCGTCCAAGTCCACCAGCCAGAAGTTGCCCGCAAAGGCCGACACGCTGTGGTACGGCGAATGCCCCGCCCCGGGGGGCGACAGCGGCAGGATCTGCCACAGCCCCTGGCCCGCGGCGGCCAGCCAGTCCACGAAGTGGCGGGCCTCGGTGCCCATGTCACCACTGCCGTGCGGGCCGGGCAGGCTGGTGAGGTGCAGCAGCACACCCGACAGGCGGTGGCGCATCAGCGGGTGCGAGGGAACGGCAGTGGGTGTGCTCATGGGGTGGAGCCTAGCAAAGACTGTGTCAGGACATACACGCCGGGTGCCTCCAGCGCCAGGGCCGCGCTCACCGTGGGGCCGCCCGTTTCAGGCCAGACGGTGGCCGTGGCGCTGTGCAGCCGCCATTGCCATGGCCCTTCAGCCAGGCGGAAGGTGGCGGGTGTGGCGTCGTGCCCATCGGGGGCGTGGGCGTGCCAGACGATCAGCACCCGCTCACGCGGTGCATGGTCGGGGGGGCAGCACGGTTCGCCCACCGTGATGATGGCCCCCAGGGTGCGTTGGTTGGGGTCGCTCCAGGCAGCACCTTGGGGAAGGCGTCCGTCGGGCCCCAGCCAGGCGATGTCGGGCCATGCGCGTCCCTTGGGCACTTGGCCGTTGAACCAGTGCGGGTGCCGCAGCGCGGGCAAGGCGCGGCGCAAGGCCGTCAGCCCGGCGATGAAGGCGGTGTGGTTGTGGGCGCTGTCCCCCGTGGGCCAGGCCAGCCAGGTGGTGGCGTTGTCCTGGCAGTAGGCGTTGTTGTTGCCCTGCTGGCTGTGGCCCCATTCGTCCCCCGCCAGCAATTGGGGTGTGCCCTGGGCGCAGAACAGCGTGGCCAGCAAGGCCCGTTGCCAGTGCTGGCGGCGTTGTTGCACGGCGGGGTCGTCCGACGGGCCTTCCACCCCCGCGTTGTGGCTGAGGTTGTGGCCGTGGCCATCGCGGTTGTCTTCGCCGTTGGCGTGGTTGTGTTTGCGGGTGTAGGTGGTGAGGTCGTGCAGGGTGAAGCCGTCGTGCGCCGTCAGCAGGTGGATGTTGGCGGTGGGCGGGCGTTCTCCCGCGTGGCGCACCCCGGGCCGCTCGGTGGCAAAGCGGGCGGCGCTGGCGGCCACGTGTTGCGCCAGTTGCCCCCGGGTGCAGGGGTGGCCCAGCCAGAAGGCGCGGACGGTGTCGCGAAAGCCATCGTTCCACTCGGCCCAGCCGGGGGCAAAGCCGCCGGTGTGGTGGCCGTTGGGGCCGATGTCCCAGGGCTCGGCAATGCGGCGCACCCCGGCCAGCACCGGGTCTTGCGCCATGGCGCTCAGCAGCGGGTGCAGGGGGTGG
>DASUON010000564.1:0-2352 GCA_036276615.1 Burkholderiaceae bacterium | reverse complement strand
CCTGCTCAACCCGTTTGCCCTGCTGGCAGGGGTGGTCAGCAGCGCCATGATCACCCTGCAAGGCGCCACCTACCTGGCCCACCGCACCGAAGGCGTGGTGCAGCAACGCACCGTGCGCCTGGGCCTGGCCGCCGCCGCCCTGATGGTGCTGGGCTTTGTGGCCGCCGGGCTGTGGCTGAAGTGGGGTGGCATCCAGGGTTACGCCATCACCTCGGTGGTGGACCCGTCCGCCCTGCCCGACCCGCTGGCCAAGACCGTCACCCGCAGCGCCGACGCCTGGTGGGCCAACTACGGCCGGTGGCCCGCGCTGTGGCTGTTGCCCATGGGCGGCGTGGCCTTTGCCTTGTTGGCCGCCGGGCTGATGGCCACGCGGCGCACGCTGGCGGCGTTTGTGGCCTCGTCGCTGGCCACCGCCAGCGTCATTGGCACGGCGGGGGCCGCCATGTTCCCGTTCGTGATGCCGTCGTCCACGCAGCCGCAGGCCAGCCTGACGGTGTGGGACAGCGTCTCCAGCCACCTCACGCTGGGGCTGATGTTCTGGGCCACGCTGATCTTCATGCCCCTCATCGTGTTCTACACGGGCTGGGCCTACCGGGTGATGCGCGGCAAGGTGACCGAGGCCTACATCACCGCCAACGACCACGCGGCCTACTGACCGCACCTTCCAAACCACCGACAGGAGCAACAACCATGTGGTATTTCGCTTGGATGCTGGGCGTGGGCTTTGCCGTGCTGCTGGCCATCCTCAACGCCATGTGGGGCGAAACCGCCCCTGACCGCCATCCATCCGGCCATGCGCCCCAGGGCCTGCCGCCGGCCCCCGCCGACCGTCCCCCGCAAGGCCCCAAGCCATGACCACCCCCCCCCTTGCGCGGGCTTTGGCTGCTGCTGGCGGTGGGGCTGATGCTGGGCATCACCGTCTACCCGCCCCTGTTCACCCAGCCCGACGGCCATGTGGACCACACCCTGGCCACGCTGCTGCTGTGGGCCATGAGTGCGGGCCTGGTCGCGGGTGTGGGCTATGTGCCGCAGTGGCGCGTGCCGCGCTGGCTGCTCAGTGGCCCGGCCATGGCCGCCTTGCTGCTGCTGGCGAGCCTGCGGCTGTGGGGCTGAGCCCATTCACTTTTTTCATTCACCACCCCCACCTTCACCATGAAACAACTTCACTTCCAGGAAAAGTACCCCATCACCGTGGCCGAAATCGCCAAAGGGGAAACCACGTTCACCAGCGCACAGCAGATCGCGGACTACTACCGCCAGCGCATCGAAACCACCGCCAAGGTGGCCTACATCGGCCAGTTCGACCACCTGGCCCACACCCGCGCCATTGGCGGTGACGTGGCCCCGGACATCCAGGCCGCCCTCAATGTGCTGTTCTGCTTTGGCCACGCCCTGCCCAACCCGCAGGTGATGGCCGTGCGCCCCCGCTCCATCGGCATTGCCGACCTGGGTGACCGCTTTGTGGTCAGCTTCATGGACGCCCCCATGAAGCCCGCCAACGACGCCATGCAAGCCTGGACCCTGGCGCTGCGCAACGCGCAGCCCTGAGTCGTCCCCCCGCACCCGCCCACACCGCCAACACCAGGAGCCTTGCCATGTGGCCTGCCTTGCAGTGGATACAGAAAAACCTCTCCACCACCATCCCCACCGCCATGCTGCTGGGCCTGGCCTATGGGGTGATGGCCGACGCCGCCTGGCTCAAGGCTGCCATCCTGCCGCTGACCTTTTTGATGGTCTACCCCATGATGGTCAGCATGAACCTGGCCGAGCTGCGCCACCTGCAAGGCTGGAAAACGCAGGGGCTGGCCCTGGGCATCAACTTCGTGCTCATCCCGGCGCTGGGCTACGGCCTGGGGCTGGTGTTCTTTGCCGACCAGCCGTGGTTCCGCCTGGGCCTGCTGCTGACCGCGCTGCTGCCCACCTCGGGCATGACCATCTCCTGGACCGGGCTGGCCAAAGGCAACATGGCCGCCGCCGTGCGCATGACGGTGCTGGGCCTGTTGCTGGGCTCGCTGCTGGCCCCGCTGTACCTGCAAGCCCTCATGGGCACGGTGGTGGCGGTGCCCATGGGGCAGGTGTTCGTGCAGATTGCGGTGGTGGTGTTCCTGCCGCTGGTGCTAGGCACCCTCACGCAAAAGATGCTGATTGCCAAACACGGGCACCAGCCGTTCAACCACCAGATCAAACCCAAATTCGCGCCGTTCTCCACGCTGGGGGTGCTGGGCATCGTGTTCGTGTCCATGGCGCTCAAGGCCCACGACATCCTGGCCCACCCCGGCCAGATCGTCACCCTGCTGCTGCCCCTGCTGGCCTTGTATGCCGTCAACTTTGCCCTCAGCACCTGGCTGGGCA
>DASUON010000563.1:0-3490 GCA_036276615.1 Burkholderiaceae bacterium | reverse complement strand
TGCCCAGGTGCGCCAGCAGGATGGAGCCGGGGCGCACGTCGCGCAGCGCACGCGCCAGCAGGGCGGCGTTGGGCGAGGTGTCGCTGGGCAGTTCGTCACCCAGAAAGCCCTCGGGGCTCCAGGGGATGTGGGTGAAGCCGCAGGTTTTGGCGGCGGCCAGCAGCGTGGGTGAGGTCTTGCCGCCGGGCGCGCGGAAGGCGGCGGCCATGGCTTGGCCGGTCATGGCCTCAAAGCGGGTGGCGCTGCGCTTGAGTTCGGTGCAGTAGTCGGCGGCGGTCATGCGAAATGCCTGGCCCGAGCGGGGCCCTGCACTGGGGCGCACGGTGAACGAACCATCGGCCCGGTCGGCCCGCCAGTACACATGGTCGAAGGTGTGGCTGCCAAACGCATGGCCTTCGGCCGCACGGGCGCGCCACCAGGGGGCCCAGGTGTCGTCCAGGCTGCCGCCGCCTTCGCGGGTGGGTTCGTTGGCCAGGAAGAAGGTGGCTTTCACGTCGTGGCGGTGCAGCACGTCGGCCACCAGCGCGGCCACACCCATGTGGCCGGTGTCGAACGTGAGGTACACCGGGCGGGCGCAGGCCGCTGCCGGTTCAGCCGGTGCCGCGGCATGGAGGGGGGACAACAGGGCCAAACCGCCCAGGCTGAAGGCCAAGGGCCCCCAACGCCTGGGGAGCAGGCGGGCCACCAGGTCACTGACGTGGTGCATGGCTCAGTGTGAACACACCGTGGGGCGATTTGCCCACCTTCACCTGGTGGATCACCTTGCGGTTGGGCACGTCCACCCAGGTGAGCTTGCGCGCCCAGCGCGAGGCCACCAGCAGGGTTTTGCCGTCGGCCAGCAGCTCCATGTCGTCGGGGCCGCCGGGGGCGGGCAGCTTGCCCACCACGGCCTGCTGCTGGGTGTCGATGATGCTGATGGTGTCGGCCGAGCGGTTGCCCACGAACACATGGCGCTTGTCACCCACGGCGCGGAAGGCGTGGGCGCTTTCCCCGGTTTCGATGCGCTTGATGAGTTTGGCCGGGCTGGCGGTGACGTCGTACACCTCCACAAAACGGTCGCCCGTCAGGGCCACGAACAGGGTTTTGTCATCGGTGGTCAGGTAGACGTCGGCGGGCAGTTGGCCCGTGCCCACGCGCCATTTGACGGCCTGGGTTTTCAGGTCGATGGCGATCAGCTCGCTGCTTTCCTGCATGGTGGCGTACACCGTGCTGCTGGTGCTGTCGATCCACTGGTGGCTGGGCGTCTTGCCCGTGGGGATGCGCTTGGCCAGGCGGAACGGCTGTTCGGCGTTGGTGGGCTCCCAGTGGTAGATGTCCACATGGTTGAGCCGGTTGGCCAGGGTGACGAACCAGCGCATGTCGGGGGAGAAGCGCAACTGGTAGGGGTCCATGATGCCCTTGATGTCGCGCTGTACCTGGGCGGTGCGGGGGTCGATGAAGGTCAGCGAGTTGCCCACCGCGTTGGCCACGATCAGCGAGCGCTCGTCGGGCGTCAGGTACAGGTGGTGGGGCTCTTTGCCCACGTTGATGCGTTTGACCTCGGTGAGCTTCTCCGGGTCAACGACGCTGACGGTGGCGTCGAGTGAGTTGAGGACAAAGATGGGGGCCGGTGTCGAAACCGCATCCGCCGCATGGGCTGGCAGGGAGAGGAGGCAGGCAGACAGTGCCCACAGGCACAGGGACCGACGCTGAAGGTCGAGCATCAAAGCACTTTCGAAAGGAAGACCCCTGTATTTTGACGGCTCACCACTGCCCGCTTTCCATGCGGATGGCCACTTCGCAGTCGTCAAAAATGGCCAGTTTGGCAATCTTGACCCGCACCCCCACCACCCCGGGCAGTTGCAGCAGGCGGCGGGCCAGCTTGCCGATGAGCGTCTCCAGCAGGTTGACGTGCTCGGCGGTGCACTCGTCGATGATGATCTGGCGCACCTTGCGGTAGTCCAGCACATGGTTGATGTCGTCGTCGTGGGGCAGCAGCGGCTGTGGGCCCTGGTTCAGCTCGGCATCCACCTGGATGGGCTGGGGCTTGGTCTTTTCGTGCGCCAGGATGCCCAGGTTGGCGTCAAAGCGCAGGCCGGTGAGCGTCAGGGTCTGGTTGCCTGCTTGGTGGGGGAGGCTGGTGGCGGTCATGGTGCAGGCGTCGGGGCGGGTGCTGAGGCCGAGGGCATCAGCGAAAAATCGCGGTCGAACTTCATCAGGTGCTGGCCGCCGTCCACCAGCAGCGTGGTGCCGGTGAGGGAACGGTTGCCCAGCGCAAAGGCCACGGTGGCGGCCACGTCTTCGGGGGTGGACGAACGACCCAGCGGCGACAGCCGGTGCAGCGCCTCGAACTGGTCGTCGCTCAGCAGGTGGCTGGTCAGCGTCAGGCCCGGGGCCACGCCCACCACCCGCACCCACGGGGCCAGGGCCTGGGCCAGCAGGGTGTTGGCGGCCTCCAGGGCGGCCTTGGACAGGGTGTAACTGAAGAAGTCGGGGTTGGGGTTCCACAGCTTCTGGTCCAGCAGGTTGACCACCACCCCGGGCGGCAGGTCAGCCCGCAGGGCCTGGCGGTGGGCATGCAGGCATTGCGCCAGCACCACCGGCGCGGCGGTGTTGGTGGCCAGGTGCTGCATCAGCGACGCATAACCAAAGCGGGGGGCCGTGTCGTGTTCGAAGGTGCTGGCGTTGTTGACCACCGCGTCCACGGTGCCAAAACGCTGGACCGTGCGCTCCCACAGGGCACGCACCGAGGTTTCGTCCGACAGGTCGGCAAACAGCACGTCGAACTGCCCGCGCCCGGCCGACGCCTCGTGGCATTCGGCCGCGGTGTTGACGGCGTCCACCCGGGAGTAACGGTGGTGCAGCGCCACGTTCCACCCCTGTCGGGCCAGGGTGAGGGCGATTTCGCGGCCCAGGCGTTTGGCGGCGCCAGTCACCAGCGCGGTGCGCGGTGTCTGTGGGGAGGCGGGGGATGGCGGCGCGGCTTGTGGCTCAGTGGGGTCCATCGGGGACAATGCAGGGGTGAATGCATCCAACGACAACGGGGCCGTCAGTGTAGCCAGCGCACTGTGTGTCCGCATGACCCAGGCTGTGCGCGACGCGGGCGGCTGGCTGCCTTTTGACCACTTCATGGCCCTGGCGCTGTACGAGCCCGGTCTGGGCTACTACGCCAACGGGCGGGTGACGTTCGGGCGCATGCCCGGCGGTCAGGCCCAGGGCGGTGCCGCGGGCGAGCTGGCGGGCAGCGACTTTGTCACCGCCCCCGAGCTGTCGCCCCTGTTCGGGCAGGCGCTGGCGCAGCAGGTGGTGCAGGCATTGCAGGCCACCGGCACCGACGAGGTGTGGGAGTTCGGGGCCGGTTCCGGGGCTCTGGCGCTACAACTTTTGGAGCATGTTGCGATTTTGGAGTAAGCGCAAGAGGCCCATTTCATTCGCAACTACACCCTCGTGGACGTGTCGGGCGTGCTGCGCCAGCGCCAGCAGGCGCGTCTGGCCGCCTGGGGCGACCGGG
>DASUON010000562.1:0-3069 GCA_036276615.1 Burkholderiaceae bacterium | reverse complement strand
CCGTGCACCACCTGCTCAGGGCGGCTGCGCTGGCGGTCCAGCAGCACATTGAACGCGATGCGGTAAGCCCAAGTGGCAAACGCACTGTCCCCCCTGAAGGTGGAGAGGTGGGTGACGATCTTCAGCAGCGCCTCTTGCGTGGCGTCTTCGGCATCCTGCGGGTGCTGCAACACCCGCAGCGCCACGTTGTACAGCCACGCCTGGTGGCGGCGCAGCAAGGCATCCAAGGCCAGGGCATTTCCCGTCAGGGCCTGGCTCACCAGGTGCGCATCTGAAGCCGACGAGGGGAGGCCATCGCCCCCCGCCATGGAACGCTCGGGTGTGTTGTTTGAAACCATGCCCCATTAGACGGGGGGCGTCGGGTCACTGTGACAGTACCCGTTGGGTTTTTTCAGCCAACAGACGCCCCCGACAACGCCGCGATGGTGCCCTGCGCCACGGCGCAGAGTTTTTCAGTGCCATCGGCCTGCACCGCGAACACGTCGCAGCGGCACACGGCCTGCGTCTTGCCCGCATGCACCGCATGGGCGCGGGCCAGCAGGCGCACGCCCATGGCGGGGCGCACGTAGTTGATCTTGAATTCCGAGGTGACCACCGGCACGCGCAGGGCCGTGCCACCGGCGTAGGTGAGTGCGTTGTCGGCGGCGTAGCTGACCACGCCGCCGTGCACAAAGCCGTGCTGCTGGCGAATCTGGTCGGTGATGGGCACCGCCAGCTCCACCCGACCTGGCGACAAGGCCACCAGTTCCGCCCCGATGAGCTGGCTGAACGGCTGGGACGCCAGCACCTGGCGGCCCATGTCCAGAAACACCTCGGGAGAAACCTCCACGTCGCTCACAGCACCTCGAAGATGCCGCAAGCACCCATGCCGCCGCCAATGCACATGGTCACGGCCACGCGCTTGGCCCCGCGACGCTTGCCTTCGATGAGGGCATGGCCGGTCAGGCGCTGTCCGCTCACGCCGTAGGGATGGCCCACGGCGATGGCACCACCGTTGACGTTCAGGCGGTCGGCTGGAATGCCCAGCTTGTCGCGGCAGTACAGCACCTGCACGGCAAAGGCTTCGTTCAGTTCCCACAGGTCGATGTCGTTGACCGTCAGGCCCAGGCGGCCCAGCACCTTGGGCACGGCAAACACGGGGCCAATGCCCATTTCGTCGGGCTCGCAACCGGCCACGGCAAAGCCCAGGAAGCGGCCCAGCGGCTTCAAGCCCTTTTGCTCGGCCAGCTTTTCGTCCATGACCACGCAGGCACCCGCACCGTCGGAGAACTGGCTGGCGTTGCCTGCGCTCACCAGGCCGCCGGGCAGCGCGGAGCGCAGGCCCTTGATGCCGTCGTAGGTGGTGCCGGGGCGGATGCCCTCGTCATGCTCCACGGTCACTTGTTGGGTGATCAGGCCCAGGGTCTTGTCGGCCACACCGGCGGTGACGGTGATGGGGGCGATTTCGTCCTTGAACAGGCCCGCCTCCAGCGCTGCCGCCGCCTTTTGCTGACTGGCGGCGCCGTACTCGTCCATGGCTTCGCGGCCGATGTTGTAGCGCTTGGCCACCTGCTCGGCGGTTTGCAGCATGTTCCAGTAGATCTCGGGCTTTTGCTTGAGCAGCGCCGGGTCGGTCAGCATGTGCTGGTTCATTTCCTGCTGCACGCAGGAAATGCTTTCCACCCCACCGGCCACATAGACCTGGCCTTCGCCGCTGATGATGCGTTGGGCGGCCAGGGCAATGGTTTGCAGGCCCGACGAGCAGAAACGGTTGATGGTCATGCCCGAAACGCTGATGGGCAGCCCGGCCTTGAGCGCGATCTGGCGGGCGATGTTGGCGCCGGTGGCCCCTTCGGGGTTGGCGCAGCCCATGATCACGTCCTCGATCAGCTCGGGGTCGATGCCAGCGCGCTGCACGGCGTGCTGCACGGCGTGGCCACCCAGGGTGGCACCGTGGGTCATGTTGAAAGCGCCCTTCCAGCTCTTGGCCAGCGGGGTGCGTGCGGTGGAGACGATGACGGCTTGGGTCATGGTGAAATCCTGTTTTGATAGCTGCTTGCGCTTACAAATAAAGCGCTAGCAGCCAAAAATATGCTTAAAACGTTTGGCCTTCGGCGGCCAGCTTGGCCAGCAGCGGCGCGGGCTGCCAGAACTGGGCGTCGTCCAGCGGGTTCTTGGCAAAGCGCTTCATGGCCTGCACCACGTTGAACAGCCCCACCTCGTTGGCGTAGTTCAGCGGGCCGCCGCGGTACACCGGGAAGCCGTAGCCAAAGATGTAGACGATGTCCACGTCGCTGGCCTTGTTGGCAATGCCTTCTTCCAGGATGTGGGCGGCCTCGTTCACCAGGCTGAACACCAGGCGCTGCACGATTTCCTCGTCGGAAATCTTGCGCGGGGTGATGCCCAGTGCCTTGCGGTGTTCTTCGATCATGGCCACCACCTCGGCGTTGGGGATGGCGTCGCGCTTGCCCGGCACGTAGTCGTACCAGCCTGCACCCGTCTTCTGGCCGAAGCGGCCTTTTTCGCACAGCAAGTCGGCGGTCTTGCTGTACTTCATGTCGGGCTTTTCCTGGTAGCGGCGCTTGCGGATGGCCCAGCCGATGTCGTTGCCTGCCAGGTCGCCCATGCGGAACGGGCCCATGGCAAAGCCGAACTTCTCGATGGCCTTGTCCACCTGCTCGGGGGTGCAGCCTTCGTCCAGCAGGAAGCCGCCCTGGCGGCCGTACTGCTCGATCATGCGGTTGCCAATGAAGCCGTCGCACACGCCGGAAACCACGGCGGTCTTCTTGATCTTCTTGGAAATGGCCATCACCGTGGCCAGCACGTCGTGGGCCGTTTGGTCGCCACGCACCACTTCCAGCAGCTTCATGACGTTGGCGGGACTGAAGAAGTGCATGCCCACCACGTCCTGCGGACGGGCGGTGAAGTGGGCGATCTTGTTCACGTCCAGCGTGGAGGTGTTGGAGGCGAGGATGGCGCCGGGCTTCATGACGGCGTCGAGCTGTTTGAACACGGTCTCCTTGACGCCCAGGTCTTCGAAGACGGCTTCGATGACGAGGTCGGCCTGGGCAATGTCGTTGTAGCTCAGGG
>DASUON010000561.1:0-6576 GCA_036276615.1 Burkholderiaceae bacterium | reverse complement strand
TGCGCTCCACGCCCTGTTCGCAGGCGCGCACGCAGTGCTGCAGGTAAAAGCCCGTGTCTGTGGGCACCTGCGGCGCGGGCAGCTTGGCCAGCAGCTGGCGCGCGGCGGCCAGGGGCAGCTCGGTGTCGATGGGGTTGTCTTCGCTCACGGGCTGGGTGGGGTCCAGCGCAATGCCGGGCACCTCGGTCACGAAAATCAGCTTGTCGGCCTGCAAGGCAATCGCCACGCTGGTGGCCACTTCTTCCATGCTGAGGTTGAAGGCTTCGCCGGTGGGGGAGAAGCCGAAGGGGGAGAGCAGCACCAGCGAGCCCTGGTCCAGCGTCTGGGTGATGCCCTTCACGTCCACCTTGCGCACCAGCCCGCTGTGCTGGAAGTCCACCCCATCCACAATGCCCACAGGGCGAGCGGTGATGAAGTTGCCGGAAATGACCCGCACCGTGCTGCCGGCCATGGGCGTGTTGGGCAGGCCCTGGCTGAACGCGGCCTCAATCTCGTAGCGCAGCTGCCCGGCAGCCTCCTGGGCGCAGTCCAACGCCACCGAGTCGGTGATGCGGATGCCGTGCGAGTACCTGGCCGCGTGGCCTTTGGCTTTGAGTTGTTCGTTCACCTGCGGGCGAAAACCGTGCACCAGCACCACCTTGACACCCATGCTCTGGATCATGGCCAGGTCCTGGGCCAGGTGGTGCAACTTGCCCGCGGCAATGGCCTCGCCCGCCACCCCCACCACAAACGTCTGGTTGCGGAACTTGTGGATGTACGGTGCCACGGAACGGAACCAGGGCACGAACGTGAAGTTGAAAACAGCGGACATGCTTGCTTTGAGAAATCGGCCAACAGGGAAAGGTCAGGAAGCGGTCTCCATGGCACGCGGGCCATGGTGCGTCGCATTGTCGGGGCAGGGATTCCCCTGATTGGGGGTTTTGAGCGCGTGAGCCCAAAAAACCCCCCGGCCATGGCGTGAATGCAACAAGCCACAGGGGCTGGGTCAGGCTGGTGCCTCCTCGGTCGTGGGGCCCGCTGCCGCGACGTTGGCAAATTCGAGCCATTGCGCCTGAAACGGGTTCATCAGCTCCGGGGCCTCGGGCGTCTGCACGGCTGTTGCGCGAATGCCGTGTTGTGTGCACAGGGTTTGCAGCCGCTCCAGGCTCAGCTCGCCGTGGGCCATCAGCCGGTTGACCAGGTCCATGAACAGAGCGCGGTGGCTTTCCAGCAGGGCCTGTGCACGTTGCATTTGCTGCTGCAGCAGCGTTTCCATGGCTTGGTTGGTGGGCTCGATGTCGGTGTTGAGGTGTTCTGACGGATCGTGGGTCACGTCGGTGCGGGACAGCCGGTGGCCAAAGCCGAGGTAGCGCACACAGTTGGACGCCTCGGCGGTGGCTTGCCGAAGGTCTTGTTCGGCACCCTCCGTCACCCGGTCACCACCAAAGACCCATTGTTCCGCCGCGCGTCCGGCCAGGCCCATGCAGATCCGATCCAGCGACTGCTGGCGGGTCAGCACCTTGGGGCTGGCATGACGCACATAACCCCCTTCGAACGAGGCCACGTTGATTTTCACTTCCTGTGGCAGCGTGGAGGTCAGCACCATGCATGCCAGGGCATGGCCCGCCTCGTGCACCGCCAGCAGCTGGCGGTAATCCAGGTTGTTGCGCTGGCGCAGGTGCTGAACCTCGGCGTTGACGGGTTGTGGTGGCAAGCTGGCCAGCCAGGGATCGGTGTCCGTCGTGTGGGTGAACTGCGCATGCCGTCGGTCTGCGCTCAAGGTCAGCTCGTAGACCGCATCGGGCGCCCACGACGGCTGGCTTTGCAGCCACAAGGCGGTGTGCACCAGCAGCGGACTGAGCAGGGCGTGGACCGACGAGAACATGGGCCGTGTGCCCTGGGTGGGAAACACCGACACGCTGTAGATGTGGTCCATCAACTCGGCGGACAGCGACAGCCTCACCCCGTGGTGCTCGCTGAGGTTGCGCAGCTGTTGTTCGCAGGTGCGGTGGATCAGTTGGCGGTAGGTTTGGCTGCTGAGCGACGGGTACACCACATGCACGTTGCCCAGGCGAGCAATCTGTTCGGGCCGGAATCGGCTGGTCAAGGCCTTCTTCACGTCGATCAAGCTCAGGCCCTGGGTGAGCCGGTGGAAGATGTCGGCATCGGTGTCGCAGTCGTACACCTGTTGCGCCAGGTCGCGGTACATCTCATCCAGGTTGCCGCACACGAACACCAGCAGTTGGCTGTAGTCGGTTTCCCAGACCTTGGGCTTGGCCTTGAACGCGTGGATTTCGGCCTCGATCCGGGCCAACGACCACTGCATGATGTCCGTCAAGGGCAGCGTGAGTTTCAACAGGTCCTTCAGCGCTTCGGCGTCCCAGAGGCTGAGGCGAAAGCGTTTTTTTCGGCGCTTCTTGGCTGCGTCGGTGGTGGGCGGGCTGCATGGCTCGTCATCATCGTCCGAATGGCTTTCGGCACTGGCTTCGGCTTCTTCGAGGTCGAATTCCTCCTGGTTGCAGCGGGCTTCTGCCAACTCACGTTCCAGGCGTCCCAGCACATCAATGCGGGGTGACAGGCGGCCGTCGGACAGCAGGGCCCACAGGTCGGGGTACAGGGACTGTTTCACGTCCTCCCCCTTGCGATCGCGGGTGCGAAAGCGCTGAAACTCGTCCAGCACCAGGATGCCGGGCTCACCTTCGGCGATGCCCGATTCCCCCAACAGCGCGGACAGGCTGGTTTTGTGCGCACCGTTTGCAAAGCCATCCATCTGGACTTCCACAAACCGGTCGTAAAAGCCCAGGTGTTTGGCCAAGCTGCGCACCAGCTGGGTCTTGCCCGTGCCCGTCAGACCCCACAGGCACACCACCACAGGGCGCTGGACCAGTTCGGGCATGGTGTACCAGGCCTCCATGGCCTGGGTGATGCGGTCAATCAAGGGGTCCAGGCCCAGCAACTCTTGCTTGAGTTGTGCATTGACGCATTTCAGTTGTTGGTGGCGCAGCAGCGCCAGATTGGGCTCTGTGGCCCGGGGAATGCAAGCGTTCATCGGTCAAATCAACACGGGGTTGAAGACAAAAAATGGGGTGAACGTGGGGGACCTGAGTCCCCCACGAAAGGCGTTTGGCTTGTCCGTTCAGGACAGCAAGGTCAGTCAAAACCCCACGCGTGGCGAGGCCCTGCGGTGGCCCGCGTCAGCGCCACCTTGTCGGCGCGGCGTTGCGCGGCATGGGTTCGCATGTGTTTGCCGCCGGCTCCCGACGCACTGCGCTGCATCAGCGCGAGCGCAACAGGGTTGCGAGGCGGGGCGGAGGGTGGCAACTGCAAGGTCAGCGGTTGCTTCATCCGCAGGTTTTTTTTGACTTTGCCCTGGCCATAAGCCCGGGAAGGGTGCTGTGCACTCACGGTGCGATCGCTCCTGGAACGACCCCGGCCATGACCCCAGACGCGGTGGGTTTGACGCACGGCAAAGCAACACCATCCGCCATGGCGGATCAGCGCATGTTTGTGTGGATCAAGCCCAACCCTGCCCGGCGATATGCACCGCGCAGACGTGTCTGGGACGAATCATGGGGCTGACCGAAGCGCACCTGCCGGGGCGAATTCGGGAGCGCTGGTCAGCCGAACAAAAGGGACTGAAGCAACATGGGGACCTCCAAAAGTGCAACATGCGGGGGCTGTGGCCCCCTTCAAAAACCCACACAACGGTGGGGGAGGGATGGCTGGCGTCCTGCAAGGAAGCCAGCGGCAATTCTCGGTGCAATGGCCGATGAAAATTTGCCAAACGCCGCTTTGCCGACGGGATTTGCGCCCCTTGTGGCAGAAAAGCTGCGTTTCCTCGCAAGTCCCCGGCCCGGGATGTTCCGCACAAGGGGCCGCTGTGCACAGGTGACAATGGCTGCGTTTTCCACTGAGTGACGATCAATCCAAGGAACAAGCACATGGGCATGCGCATTGCCGTGATGGTCAACGACGATCTGTTCAGTTGCATCGCACTGAACCACCTGGCCCCTTACCTGCAAGGTCACGAGGTCTGGTTGGGTTGCACCAGCCGTGTGGGGGCCAGCCCAACCCCGGCCACACCCACCGATCCCAACCCCTGTCTGGACCAATGGCGGTTTTTGGAGCAAGGGTTGCCCATGCGCACCCTGTTCCCCAAATTGCAGGCCCTGCCCCTGACGGGGTCCGAGCAATGGCTGACCACCGTGCAACTGGCCCGACAGCACGCATGGCCCTTGACGTTGATCGAGTCCCTCAACACCCCGGGTCTGCTCGACACCGTGAAAACCTTTGCCCCTGACGTGATGCTGTCCGTCCGTTTCGGCAAGATCTTCAAGGGGCCGTGGCTCTCGGTGGCGCGCCACGGCATCCTCAACCTGCATTCCGGTCTGTTGCCTGATTTCCGTGGCGTGCTGGCCACCTTCTGGACCCTGCTGCAACAACGCGCTGAATACGGTTGCACCCTCCATTGGATTGACGATGGGCAGATTGACACCGGCGGTGTCGTTCACACCGTGCGGATGCCGGTGCAACCTGGGCGGTCGCTGTTTGCCCACATTGCCAGCCTGTACCAGCCGGGCATGCAGGCCATGGGGGAGGCCGTGCAACGGCTCGCACAAGGTCTACGGCCCCCGTCCCACCCCCAGCAAGGGGAACCTCAGTATTTCAGCTACCCCGCCGCAGCCGATTTCGAACGCTTCCTGGGCCAAGGGGGCGCTTTGGTGGACTGGGCTGAGTACGGTGAGGTGCTGAGGCGCTTCGGGCCGGACCCCATTTCCCACTGAACGCAAGGCGCTGCATCACCGCAGCCCCTCCGGTTACATCCTTGAATTTTAAAAAATCGGGAAAAATTCCCAATTTGTGGTTCAATTCAAGGGTTGTACTTTTTTGGAGGTTGTTCATGTGCACTTCGACATTGGCACCCACGGGCGGCTTGAAGCCGCTTTGTGGCGTGGGTGACCGCGGCAATGAGCCAGCGGTTGCTCCTGCGGAGCGTTCGGTGCGCCACTCAGGCGTGGTCGGCTGGCGTGGGTGGGGGGCGTGGTTCATGCTGCTGGTGGGGCTGGTGATGACCTGGCCTGCCGCGTGGGCCGACGAGTTTTTGCCACCCGAAAAAGCATTTGCCCTGACCACTTCGGTGGTGGACGACCACACCGTGCGCCTGCACTGGGACATTGCGCCGGGACACCACCTGTACCGTGAGCGTTTGAGCGTGCAGCCGCAAGCCCAGGGCACCACGCAGGCGCCGGTGCTCAAACCCCTGGTGCTGCCCCCAGCGGAGGAAAAATGGGACAGCAATTTCAACAAGACCATGGCGGTGTACAAGCATGCGCTGGACGTGGACGTGGTCTTCAGCGCGGGAGGGGTGCCCGCTCGCATCAACGTGGGGTGGCAGGGCTGTGCCGAGGCCGGTTTGTGTTACCCCCCCATGACCCAGGCGTTGGCGGTCCGGCTGCCTGTGCTGGGGGCGAGCCAAGCCGACGTCACCTGGCTGAAAGACGATGAGGCGGATGCTGCGGTCGCGGCTGTGGCGGCAGTGCCTTCTGCCTCTCCCGTGCAGTCCAGCGCGGCGTCCACCGTGGGCGATGGAGGGGATGCCGATGCCATTGCCCGCACGTTGGCCACGGGCAGCCTGTGGCGCACGGCGGGCATGTTCTGGCTGGCGGGTTTGTTGCTGTCGTTCACCCCCTGTGTGTTGCCCATGGTGCCCATCCTGTCGTCGCTGATCGCGGGGCAGTCCGGGCCAGTGAGCCGTCGGCAGGGGTTTTTGCTGTCCCTGGCGTATTCCCTGGGCATGGCCTTGGTGTACGCCTCGTTTGGCGCGGCGGCGGGCTTGGCGGGTGAGGGCCTGGCGGCCGCGCTGCAAAACCCTTGGGTGCTGGGTGCGTTTGCGCTGCTGCTGTCCGGCTTGGCCCTGTCCATGTTCGGGTTTTATGAGCTGCAAATGCCCAGCGCCATCCAGAGTCGGGCGACCGAATGGTCCAACCGCTTTCAGGGGGGGTCCCTGATTGGGGTGTTTCTGATGGGCGGTGTGTCTGCCTTGGTGGTGGGGCCCTGCGTGGCAGCGCCCCTGGCCGGGGCGTTGGTCTACATCAGCCAAACCCGCGATGTGTTGCTGGGCGGCACCGCGCTGTTCACCATGGCGTTGGGCATGAGCGTGCCCCTGCTGCTGGTGGGCTTGTCGGCGGGTAGTCTGCTGCCTCGTGTGGGCGGGTGGATGGAGCGGGTCAAGCAGGTGTTCGGGATGATGCTGCTGGCCGTGGCCATCTGGATGGTGTCGCCCGTGTTGCCCACCGCCGTGCACATGCTGCTGTGGGCGGTTTGGTTGCTGATTGCCGCCGCGCTGTTGGGCTTGTTTGGTGGCGGTTCTGGTCATCCTGCGCCAGTCCCCGCACGTGCCTGTGGCGTGGGGTTGATGGCCGTGGCTGGGGTGCTGTTGGTGGGGGCCGCGTCTGGCGGCCAGTCGGTCTTGCAGCCGCTGGGGCATTTGCGTCCTGTGGCGGTGGCCGGGGCGGCCACTGCGGCTGCGGGCGGCGCGGTCAGCACGGCCAGTGCCGCAGGCCATTTGAAGTTCGAGCGCATTCACAGCGTGCAGGC
>DASUON010000560.1:0-2880 GCA_036276615.1 Burkholderiaceae bacterium | reverse complement strand
CACCAGCCGCCCGGCGTCGTTCCAGAACAGTTGGAATGTCATGCGTTGTCCCCTTCCTCGTTCAACACATCTTGGTCGGCCTTGGCCTGCCGCGCCTGCGCCTCGTACAGGCGGTGGTAGGCGCCGCCACGGGCCATCAGGTCGTCGTGGCTGCCCTCCTCCACCATGCGGCCCTTGTCCATCACCACCAGGCGGTTGGCCTTGCGCAGGGTGGACAGGCGGTGCGCCACCGCAAGGGTGGTGCGACCGCGCACCAGGTTGTCCAGGGCTTTCTGGATTTCCTTCTCGGTCTGGGTGTCCACCGACGAGGTGGCTTCGTCCAGGATGAGGATCTTGGGGTCGATCAGCAAGGCCCGCGCAATGGAAATGCGCTGACGCTCGCCGCCCGACAGGCCCTGGCCCCGCTCGCCCACCAGCGAGTCGTAGCCCTGCGGCAGGCGCAGGATGAACTCGTGCGCGTGGGCCGCCCGGGCCGCGGCAACGATTTCGGCCCGCGTGGCGTTCGGCTTGCCGTAGGCGATGTTGTCGGCAATGGTGCCGAAGAACAGGAAGGGTTCCTGCAGCACCAGCCCGATGTGGCGGCGGTAATCGGCCACCTTCACGGCGCGGATGTCGGTGCCGTCGATCTTGATGGCCCCACCGCTCAAGTCGTAAAAGCGGCAGATCAGGTTGACCAGCGTGCTCTTGCCCGAACCGCTGTGGCCCACCAGGCCGATGAATTCGCCCGGCTCGATGGTGAGGTTCAGGTCCTTGATGACGGCGCGGTTGCCGTAGCGGAACTGCGCGTTCTCCAAGGTGATGCGCCCGGTGACCTCGGGCATGGGCACGGGGTTGGCGGGCTCGGGCACGCTGGACACATGGTCCAGGATGTCAAAAATCCGCTTGGCCCCAGCCGCGGCTTTCTGCGTCACCGACACGATGCGGCTCATGGAATCCAGCCGGGTGTAAAAGCGCCCGATGTAGGCCAAGAAGGCCGTCAACACACCCACAGTGATGGCGTTTTGCGACACCTGCCAGATGCCAAAACCCCACACCACCAGCAGACCGATCTCGGTCATGAGGGTGACGGTGGGGGAGAACAGGCTCCAGGTGCGGTTGAGCTTGTCGTTGACCTGCAGGTTGTAGCGGTTGGCGTCCTTGAAACGGTTGGCCTCACGTTCTTCCTGTGCAAACGCCTTGACCACACGGATGCCGGGGATGGTGTCGGCCAGCACGTTGGTCACCTCAGCCCACACGCGGTCGATCTTTTCAAAACCGGTGCGCAAACGGTCACGCACCAGGTGGATCAGCCAGGCAATGAAAGGCAGCGGCACCAGCGTCACCAGGGCCAGCCAGGGGTTGATGGAAAACAAGATGGCCGAGGTCATCACGATCATCAGCACGTCGGTCGCAAAGTCCAGCAGGTGCAGCGACAAGAACACGTTGATGCGGTCGGTTTCGCTGCCGATGCGGGCCATCAGGTCGCCCGTGCGGCGCCCGCCAAAGTACTCCAGCGACAGGCCCAGCAGGTGTTCGTAGGTGGTGGTGCGCAGGTCCTTGCCGATGCGCTCGGACACCAGCGCCAGGATGTAGGTCTTGGCCCACCCCAGGCTCCAGGCCAGCAGCGCCGCCCCCAGCAGCCCGGCCAGGTACAGGGCCACATGCCCCTGGTCGATGGTTTTGCCGTTTTGGAAGGGAATCAACACCTCGTCCATCAGCGGCATGGTCAGGTAAGGCGGCACCAGGGTGGCCGCCGTGGAGGCCAGCATCAGCAAAAAACCCGCCAGCAGCTGCCACTGGTAGGGCCGTGCAAAACGCCACAGGCGCAACAGCGTCCAGGTGGACGGGGGTTGCTCCACCTCGGCGGCAAAGCTGGGGGGGTCGTCCTCGTCGTCGGCAGGGGCTGCATCGGCATGCTGGGTGTGAAACAGCTTGACCAGCTTCTGTGCCTGCAAGTTGGCCCCCAGCGTGAAACGCCAGACCGCCAACCGGCGCTCGCCCTGGAACAACTCCAGCATGCCCACACCAGCATGGTCGTGCAGCTGCATGGATTGATCCGAGGCCAGCAAGACCTCGACAGACGACCACCCTTGGGGATGGACCGATGGCGTGGCGGTCACGATGCGGCGGTCGGTCAACAGCACCACCGAGGGGGAGGAACACAGGTCGTGGTCAAGGTCGGTGACCAGCACCGCACGAACAAGCTCTTGGGGTGCCAGCAAGGCATGGAGCGGTTGCAGCCAAGTGGGAGACAGTGCCGACGCACCGGGAACCTGGTCGAGCCAGGAAGACAGAGAACGGGATTGCATGCCCCGGATTGTCCAGGATGGACAAGCCGCATCCCGCCCGCAAACCGCGACACATGCAGCGCTTTGTAAAAAAATGTGGTGATGTCAGGCGGTGGCCGTGTCGGTCATCGCACAATGCGGGTCATTGGCTATCACACCCACGGACGCATGAGTCACAAGGACATTCGCATTCTCGGGATCACCCACCTGCGTGGCCCCAACATCTGGACCTACCGCCCCACCCTGGAAGCGCTGATCGACATCGGCGACCTGGAAGACTGTCCGTCCAACACCCTCCCCGGCTTTTATGAACGGCTGACCGCCTGGTTGCCTTCACTGGAAGAACACCATTGCAGCCCCGGCGTGCGTGGTGGTTTCCTGCAGCGGTTGCGTGAAGGCACCTGGCCCGGCCACATCATGGAACACGTGGCGCTGGAACTGCAAAACCTGGCGGGCATGCAGACGGGCTTTGGCAAGGCCCGCTCCACCAGCCAACGCGGCGTGTACAAGGTGGTGATCCGAACCCGCGAAGAGTCCGTGGGCCGCGCCGCCTTGCAAGCCGCCCGCGACCTGGTGATGGCCGCCATCGACGACACCCCGTTCGACGTGCCCG
>DASUON010000559.1:0-2600 GCA_036276615.1 Burkholderiaceae bacterium | reverse complement strand
CGTGGCGGCGTGGAAGGGGCACTGGGCGGCGGGGTTGGCGTGGGCACTCATCGGGGGCTCCTGTTCGGTGAAGAGCCCTGATGGTGCGCGGACTGGAAGTATTTATCCAGTCAATTCAATTTATGTGGCTGATAGCCAATGACTTGTCGGGCTCAGGGGAGGGCCAGGGGTTGGGCGTGGCGGTACACCGTGGCCAGGCCACCCCGGAACGGGATGTGGCTTTCCACTTGGGCCCCCAGGCGCAAGGCCACCGCGTCGGAGGCGGTGTTGCCGTGGGCCACCACGCTGACCGCGGTGGTCCAACCGTACACCTCGTGTGCCGCTTGCAGGGCCCGGCGGGCGGCCTCGGTGGCGTAGCCCTTGCCTTGTTGGTCGGGCAGCAGGGCCCAGGTGATTTCGGGCTCGGGCCAGCCTTCGGGAAACCACAGCCCGCACACGCCCACCAGCTGGTCGGTTTCTTTGTGAGCCACGGCCCAGGGGCCATAACCGCGCAGCAGCCAATGGCCCGAGTACACCGCGAACTTGCGCCAAGCCTCGTCACGCGGGCAGGGACCGCCGTAGGTGGCCGACACCGGGTGGGCAAAAAAGCCCGCCATGGCCTCGAAGTCGGTTTGCCGAAAGGCGCGCAGGCGCAGCCGTGGGGTGTCCAGGGTGGGGATGTGGATCACGAACGAAGGCTTTCAAAGCGTCTGCCGGTACCGCTCCAGCATTTGCGCTTGTGTTTCGGCCACGATGGTTTCGCCGCGGTAGTGGGCGATCTGGTCGCGCATCATCTCGGCCATGCTGGGCAGTTGGCTGCGTTCCAGGTGGCGGACGGGGTTCCACAGCTCGGAGCGCATCAACGCCTTGGCGCAGTGCAGGTAGGCCGAACGCACGGCCACGCGGATGGCCAGTTTGGGCGTGCGCCGCTCGTCGGTGCACAGGGCCAGGTCGGTCGGGTCGGTGCTGAGGGTGGCCAGGCCATTGACGCGCAGGGTTTCGTCCACGCCCGGCACCAAAAACAGCAGGCCCACCCAGGCTTGCCCGGCCACACCCTCGGCCTGGCCGCTGGCGATGTTTTCCAGCGTGTCCAGCCGGTTGTTGCCGGGGGCGTCGGGAATCAGCAGGGTGTGGGCGTCGGGCACCTTCACAAAGCCGGGTTGGCCGCCGCGGGGCGAGGCATCGGTGCCCGGGCTCAGCAGCGGGGCAGTGTCGGCCTGTGCGGTCACCCCCACCGAGTGCGTGGCCACCACCACCAGCGGCGAGCGGGCCACAAAGGCCTGGCAGTGCGCGTCCAGCTCGGGGATTTCCTTCTTGGCCGACCGTTCGCGCACCGGGTCGTACAGGGCGCGAAGTTGGGCGACGGAGGTGATGCGGGTCATGGCAGGGCCTCAGGCGGGAACGAGTTCCACCCGGTAGGCCGTGTCGCCCTGGGCCCAGGCGGCAAGCCGGTCGATGTTGGGGTGTTTGCCGGGGTGGGCGGTGGCGTCGGCGGTGTGCTCGGCGTACCACTCCAGCCCCAGCGTGGCGGCGGCGGGGGTGATGTGCCCGCCATACAGCGCCGCCAACGCGTGGTAGACGGCCAGCGAGCCCGCCTGGCCGGGCTTGTTTTCCAGGGTGGCCAGCACCTGGCCCTGGGCGTCGAACACGCGCAGTGCGGCGAGGTGGCTGACGGAGGGGAGTTGCTTGAGGCGGTCAGAGAAGTTCATTTTTAATAGCTGCTTGTGCTTATAAATAAAGCGGTAGGTGCCAAAAAATCTTTGAATTCAGGCGGCGGAGGTGGCGCTCGCCTCGCGGGCCAACCATTGCGGCAGTTGCGCCTTGCTGCATTGTTGCAAGCGCGTCAGCAGGGCGTGGCTGGGGGCGTGCAGGCTGTGTTCGCGGCGCAGCACGCCCAGCATGTGGCGCAGCAGTTCGGCGGTCATTTCGGCGTCAGCCAGGGCACGGTGGGCGCGGCCCGTGGTGGGCAGGTCCAGGTACTGGGCCAGCGTGCCCAGCTTGTGGTTGGGGGCCTGGGGGTACAGGCGGCGCGACAACAGCACCGTGCAGGCAAAGGGCTGGTCGGCGGGCAGGGCCAGCCGGGCCAGCTCGGTCTGCCACACCTTGCGGTCGAACGAGGCGTTGTGCGCCACCAGCGGGGTGGTGCCCACAAAGCGGGCGGCATCGGCCATGACCTGTTCCACGGCCGGTGCGCTGCGCACCATGGCGTTGGTGATGCCCGTGAGCTGCACGATGAACGGCGGAATGGTCACGCCCGGGTTCATCAGGCTCTGGAAACGGTCCACCACGTGGCCGTTTTCGGTGAGCACAATGGCCACTTCGGTGGGGCGGGCACCCACCTCGGGCGACATGCCGGTGGTTTCAAAGTCAATGACGGCGATGGTGGGCATGCTGGGGCGTGGGGGGGGACGGCGTGAGGTGGCTATCGTAGTCTGCGTCCGAGGTACGCTACGCTGCTCGCCGTGCCCCGCTTCTTTCTGTCTGCCCCCTGCTTGCCATGACCCTCCAACGACGCCAATGGCTCCTGCTGGCCGCCTTTGCCGCAGGCGCTGTCCGGGGGCATGCCGCCACCAACTTGCGCTTTGGTGTGGTGCCCTACCTGACGGCACGTCGCCTGGCCA
>DASUON010000558.1:0-4755 GCA_036276615.1 Burkholderiaceae bacterium | reverse complement strand
CGAACAGGCTGGTCACGTACCCGGTGGCATAACCCACTTGCGACCAGCACGCCGGTTCGGTGCCCAGGCCGTAGGCGGCAATGTGTTCATCGTCCTCGCTGGAGTGCTCCCACAGGAACTCACCGTGGTAGGTGCCTTTGTCGATGTCGAAATCAAAGTCCACCGGCGTGACCTTCACCACCCCTTCCAGCGAATGCAGGCGGGTGCCGGCCATGAACACGGCGGCGGCATCGCGCTCGGGCCAGCGCTCGCGCACCAGTTGCGCATCGCGTGCGCCCGAGACGTAACCCGCCCGCGTCAGCAAGCCCCGGGCGCGGTCCAGGCCCAGGGTGTCGATGAGTTCACGCCGCAGGTGCCCCATGGCCGAGCTGTGCAGCAGCAGCATGCGCTGGTCGTTGAGCCAGATGCGCCCGTCACCCGGCGAGAAGAACAGCGATTCCGTCAGGTCGGCCAGCGTGGGGGCCTGGCCCCGGTCGAAGTGGGCAATGTCCCCCCGGCGCAGCATGGTGCCCGTTTGGCGGGCCACTTCGGCCAGCGAAATGCGGCCTGACTTCTTGGTGGGGGAGTTCATCAAATGGTGAAAAGGCGGGGGCGGGGTGGCCTGATTGTTTGATGCAGAGGTGAAATGCCCGCGCTGGGGATAACCCTGTGCTGCATCGCAACACCGCTGCCTGGGGAAAACCCCCGTTTTGGCGGGTGTTTCGCAGGGCGCGGGTTGGGGGCAATGGGCGCGGCAGGGGCGTGGTGGCGCGGGGTTGGCACATGCGTTGCGAAACAACGCGCCGTTCGCCAACCCATTGCCCACTTTTTGTTCAGGAGACAAGCCATGAGTGCATCCCCCGCCAGCCCCTTGATCGACCCCCAGGTGTTCCACCACAAGGTCTACACCACCGCCGGTTGGGTGGCCACCGCCGCCACGCTGGACGTGGTGGACAAGGCCAGCGGCCAGACCCTGTGCACCGTGGGCCAGGCCAGCGCCGCCGAGGTGGCCCAGGCCGCCCGCGACGCCGCTGCCGCCCAAGCCGCCTGGGCGGCCCGCCCGCCGCGTGAACGTGCCGACATCCTGCGGGCTGCGGGCGATGCCCTCAAGGCCGAGTTCGACGCCGTGGCCGTGCACATCGCCCGCGAGACCGGCGGCATCATGCCCAAGGCCCAGCTGGAGGTGAACGAGGCGGCCACGCTGTGTTACCTGGCCTCAGGGCAGGTGCTGGAGTCGGCGGGTGTCATCCTGCCCAGCACGCCCGGGCGCATGAACCTGGCCCGCCGCGTGCCCATGGGGGTGGTGGGCGTCATTTCACCGTTCAACTTCCCGCTCATCCTGTCCATGCGTTCGGTGGCCCCGGCGCTGGCGGCGGGCAACGCGGTGGTGTTGAAGCCCGATCCGCAAACCCCTATCACCGGCGGCCTGCTGATCGCCCGCGCCTTTGAAAAGGCCGGTTTGCCCAAGGGCCTGCTGCACGTGCTGCCCGGCGGCCCCGAGGCCGGGCAGGCCCTGGTCAATGCCCCCGAGGTGCGCATGGTGCAGTTCACCGGCTCCACCGCTGTGGGGCGGCTGATCGGCGAGGCCTGTGGCCGTCTGCTCAAGAAGGTGTCGCTGGAGCTGGGCGGCAAGAGCCCGCTCATCGTGCTGGACGATGCCGACCCCGACCTGGCCGCCAGCAACATCGCCTTTGGCGCCTGGCTGCACCAGGGGCAGATTTGCATGGCCTCGGGCCGCATCCTGCTGCACGAGAAGATTGCCCCCGCCGTCATCGAACGCCTGGTGGCCAAGGCCACCCACCTGCCGGTGGGCGACCCCACGGGACAGGTGGCCATCGGGCCCATGATCAACGCCAAACAGGTGGCGCGTGCCCAGGCCATCGTGGACGACAGCGTGCGCGCCGGGGCCAAGCTGGAAGCCGGGGGCACCCACGACGGCCTGTTCTTCAAGCCCACCGTGCTCTCGGGCGTCAAGCCCGGCATGCGCGCCTTCGAGGAGGAGGTGTTCGGCCCCGTGGCCAACATCACCACCTTCAGCACCGACGACGAGGCCGTGGCCCTGGCCAACCAGACCGAGTACGGCCTGTCCTCCGCCGTCATTTCGCCCGACATGGGTCGCGCCATGGCCGTGGGCGACCGCATCAAGGCCGGCATGCTGCACATCAACGACCAGACCGTGGCCGACGAGTGCATCAACCCCTTTGGCGGCACCGGCTGCTCGGGCAACGGCAGCCGCATTGGCGGCCCGGCCAACCTGGAGGACTTCACGCAGTGGCAGTGGGTCACCATCAAGGCGCGTGCGCCCCAGTACCCGTTCTGAACCCGATGGGAGACGTGCACATGAAACATTCACTTCAACGCGTGTGTGTGGCCCTGGGCCTGGCCTTGGGGCTGGGCGTGGCGCAGGCCGACATCAACATCGGCGTCAACCTGTCGCTGACGGGGCCGCTGTCCTCGCTGGGCCTGCCGCAAAAGGCCTCGCTGGCCCTGTGGCCCGACCAGATCGCGGGCGAAAAACTCCAGCTGGTGGTGCTGGACGATGGCTCCGACCCGGTGGGCGCCACCCGCAACGCCCGCCGCCTGCTGACCGAAAGCAAGGTGGACCTGCTGCTGGGCCCCTCGGGCGTGCCCGAAGGCATGGCGGTGGCCCAGGTGGCCACCGAGGCCAAAACCGTTCAACTGGCCTTTGCCCCGCAGCCCCTCAAGGGCGGGGTCGACAGCTGGACCTACGCACTGGCCCAGCCGGTGCCGCTGATGGCCGACACCCTGGTGCGCCGCATGGGGGCCGACAAGGTCAAACGCGTGGCCTTCCTGGGCTGGAACGAGGGGTATGGCGAGATGTGGCTGGGCGCCTTTGGGGCCGCGGCCAAGGCCGCCGGGCTGGAGGTGGTGGCCACCGAGCGTTTTGCGCCCACCGACACCGCCATCACCGCCCAGGCGGTGCGCGTGGCGGCGGCCAAGCCCGATGCGGTGCTGATCGTGGCCGCCGGGTCGGCCGGGGCCATGCCGCAGATCAACCTGCGCGAACGGGGTTGGAGCGGCCCCATCTACCAGACCCACGGCGCGGCCTCGCCCGACCTGCTGCGGGTGGGCGGCAAGGCCATGAACGGCACCGTGCTGCCCGCCGGTCCCATGCTGGTGGCCGAGCAGTTGGCGGCCTCCAGCCCCATCAAGGCCCCGGCGCAGGCCTATGTGGGGGCCTACGAGGCCAAACACGGCGCACTGTCGCGCACGCAGTTTGGCGCGCATGCCTACGACGCCCTGCTGGTGCTGCAACGCATCGTGCCGCTGGCCCTGAAAAAGGCCAAACCCGGCACCCCGGCCTTCCGCGCCGCGCTGCGCGAGGCGCTGGAGAGCGAGAAAGAGCTGGCCGTGTCCCACGGCGTTTTGAACTACACGCTCGACAACCACAACGGTTTCGACCCCCGCGGCGCGGTGATGCTGCGCGTGGCCGATGGCCGCTTCGAGCTGCTGCCCTGAACCCCCAAGGAGATCCCCATGCAATTGCAAGGCAAAACCATCGTCATCACGGGCGTGAGCTCGGGCATCGGGGCCGAAACGGCCCGTTACCTCCGGTTGAACGGGGCCCGCGTGGTGGGCGTGGACCGCAACGACCCATCCATCACGCTGGACGGCTTCGTCAAGGCCGACCTGTCGGAGCAGAGCACCATTGACGCGGCGTTCAAACAACTGCCCGAGCGCTTCGATGCGCTGTGCAACATCGCCGGGGTGCCCGGCACCGCCCCGGTGGACCTGGTGGCCCGCGTCAACTACCTGGGCCTGCGCCACCTGTGCGCCCGGGCGCTGGAGCGCCTGCCCGAGGGCGGGGCCATCGTCAACATCTCGTCCATCCTGGGGGCGGAGTGGCCGCAGCGGCTGGACGTGCACAAGGCGCTGGGCCAAACCCCGTCGTTCGAAGCCGGGCTGGCCTGGCTGGCCAAACACCCGGTGGTGCAGGAGACCTGCTACCAGTACTTCAAGGAGGCGCTGATCGTCTGGACCGTGACCCAGTCGCAGGCGTGGTTCCTGAAGCACGGGGTGCGCATGAACTGCGTGGCCCCCGGCCCGGTGTTCACCCCCATCCTGGGCGACTTTGTGCAAATGCTGGGTCAGGACCGGGTGCAGGCCGACGCCCACCGCATGAAACGCCCGGCCCTGGCCGACGAGGTGGCCCCGGTGGTGGCCTTTTTGTGCGCCGACGAGTCGCGCTGGGTCAGCGGCATCAACCTGCCGGTGGATGGCGGACTGGCGTCCACCTACCTCTGAGCGCATGGGTGACCCTCTGCTGTGCATTGCCAGAGGCAGACTCAGGGTGCCGCCCCCCGCTCAGTGTGACGGATGATGTCGGCCATGCCAGCTCTGGGGGGCGGGTGGTGTGGCCTTGAACGGAGAAATGAAGTGAAAGAGTTGTCAACATGGGTCGATGGCCTCCGGGTTCGGTACCGCGACTCGGGTGCCTCGGGGCCCACGGTGCTGATGCTGCACGGCATTGGGGGATCGCTGGATTTGTGGGCATCCCAATATGTGGTGGCCAACGCGGGTCTGCGGTTGGTGTCCCTGGATTTGCCGTCGCATGGCCTGTCGGACTTCAGTGCCCGGCCCTGGAGCCCCTTGGACTACGCCCGCTTTGTCTGGCGTTTTGTCGATGAGCTGGGGCTGAGCGCCGGCCACCTGACGGGCAACTCGATGGGCGGAGCCATCGCCCTGCGGATGCTCGGGGAACAGCCTGGGCGGGTGAAATCGGTCCTGCTGGCTGCGGCCGCCACGCTGGGGCGC
>DASUON010000557.1:0-8709 GCA_036276615.1 Burkholderiaceae bacterium | reverse complement strand
TCCACGCTCTGCGGTAGCTCGGATGGCGGGGGCTTTGGGGTTTCGGGTGGCACGGAACTCTACTGCTTGCTCTGTTTGATGACCATGCTATCAGTTTTGAAATTCCACCCATCGGGCTGGGGGGGGGTGAACAGTTACCCTTCACTGGCCTGCCGGCAGATCGGCAATGTGGTGTTTGACCTGCATCCAGCATCTGACCCCGCGTTCACGGCACAATGCGCAGCCATGAGAATTCTGCACACCATGCTGCGGGTGGGTGACCTGCAACGATCCATCGACTTCTACACCCGGGTGCTGGGCATGCACTTGCTGCGCACCTCCGAAAACACCGAGTACAAGTACACATTGGCTTTCCTGGGGTTCGGCAGCAACCCGGAACACGCCGAGATCGAATTGACCTACAACTGGGGCGTCGATCATTATGAAATGGGCACAGCTTACGGCCACATTGCCCTTGGCGTGCTCGATGTGCATGCAGCATGTGAGCGCATCCGCACAGCCGGTGGTCAGATCACTCGCGAACCCGGTCCCGTCAAGGGCGGCAAATCGGTGATCGCCTTTGTGGTCGATCCGGACGGCTACAAGATCGAACTCATCCAGCGCCCTGAGTACATTGCCCAGCCATGACGGACCGCTACGCCGTCATCGGGCATCCGATTTCGCACTCCAAATCCCCCCTGATCCACAGCCTGTTTGCACAGGCCACGGCACAAGATCTGGAGTACACCGCCATTGAGGGACACCCCGGCGCTTTCGCCCAGGATTTGGCGGACTTCCAGCGCAGCGGTGGAAAAGGCCTGAACATCACCCTGCCCTTCAAGGTGGATGCCTATGCGTGCGCCACGCATCCCTCGGACCGAGCCCGCATCGCCGGTGCGGTGAATGCCATCAAGTTCGACGGCGACCGGGTGCTGGCCGACAACTTTGACGGCGTGGGACTCATGCGCGATGTGGAACACAACCTGGGCATTCCCATCCGGAACAAGCGGGTGCTGATCCTGGGCGCTGGCGGCGCCACACGGGGTCTGATCGAACCCCTGATGGCGTGCCAACCGGCACAGGTGTGGATGGCCAACCGGACTTTGTCCAACGCTCAGGCATTGGCCAATGACCTGGCTGGCGTCGGCCACATCAACACGTCCACCTTTGCCGGTGTGGATGGGCCGTTCGACATCGTCTTCAATGCCACGTCGGCCAGCCTGACCGGCGAAGCCCCCCCACTGCCACCACAGGCGATTGGCTCAGGGGCCTTGGCTTATGACCTGGTGTACGGCAAGGGGTTGACACCCTTCCTGAAGTTTGCCCAGCAAGCCTGCCCTGACGTGGTGGTGACCGACGGTGTGGGCATGCTTGTGGAGCAGGCCGCCGAAGCCTTTGCGTGGTGGCGAGGCGTTCGACCCGATACCGCGGAAGTCATTCAACGCCTCACCGTCCCCCTGATCTGACGGGCGGGTCAGCGGGCCTCCGCCTCCGGTGGACGCCCGTGCTTGCGCACCAAGCCTTCCAAGGCCAGCAGGTACCCCTCCACGCCAAAACCCACCACGATCCCCGAGGCCACGGGCGACACCCAGGACTGGTGGCGAAACGCCTCGCGCGCGTGCACATTGGAAATGTGGCATTCGATCACGGGCAGCCCATCCACCCCCTTGATGGCGTCATGCAAGGCGATGGAAGTGTGCGTCAACGCGCCCGGATTGAACACGCACCCCAACGCCTGGCCCCCGCGGAACAAACGACCGTACTCATGGATCTTGTCGATCAAAGCCCCTTCCCAATTGCTTTGAAAGCACTCGATGGCGTAGCCCAAGCGTGACGCTGCCTGACGGCAAGACTCTTCCACATCGGCCAACGTCGTGCGGCCATATTGCTCGGGCTCACGGGTGCCCAGCAGGTTCAAATTGGGGCCATTGAGGATGAGGATTTTTTGCATGCGCGAACTGTACACGCGCAAGTTGCTGTCACGTCAACAGCGCAGCAACTCGCCAGGCCACAAAACGGGACGGGCAAAAGCACAGAAAGTGAACGCATGGCAGTTGGCGACACACGGACCGAGCTCGTGCGCACCACATCTTGGGGTGAGCGAACGGAAACAAAAAACCCCGCACCGTTTCCGATGCAGGGTTTGTTTGTGCCACTAGGCCTGTGACTGGTGGGTCCTGTAGGATTCGAACCTACGACCTACGGATTAAGAGTCCGCTGCTCTACCAACTGAGCTAAGAACCCGAAACTGTGTGGTAGGACGTGCAGGATTCGAACCTGCGACCAACGGATTAAAAGTCCGCTGCTCTACCAACTGAGCTAACGTCCCACACCAGCGAACCGCTGAATCAATCAACCGTTCGCTGAAACTCAGATTATAGCGTTAATTTTGCCACTTCCCAAATCGACTGCACTCTTTCGATCACGGATTCATGCCCGCCAAGGCGTTGAGCACCACGCCGGCCGCTGTCATGCCGAAGGTGGCGGTCACCGTCACCATGGAGCCATACCCGTGGCAATTGAGTGACCCGTCAGCCTCACCCGCGGGCAAGCAGGCGGCCACAGGCGGTCGCACCGTTTCGCGGCTGAACACGCAACGCACCTTCATGGGCTTGCCCTGGACCGGGTAGCCATGGAACTTGCGCAGGTTTTGCCGCATGCGAGCCAACAGAGGATCGTGAGAGACCGCGGACAGGTCATCCATCTCCACCTGTTGTGCATGCAGTTTGCCACCAGCTGCGCCCACCGTCACGTGCTCCACCTTCGACTGGCGAGCCCAAGCGGCCATGGCCACTTTGGCCTTGACCTGATCACACGCGTCGAGCACGGCATCAACCGGCCCAGCCACGCGCTGCACATCAGCCAGCAGGGTGTGGATGTTCTCTGCCGTCAGGAAGTCTTCAACCCCGTGAACTCGGCAACCCGGGTGGTAAGACGAAATCCGCTCGGCCATGGCTTGTACCTTGGCCATGCCCAAGGTGTCGGCGGTGGCGTGAATCTGGCGGTTGATGTTGGACTCGGCCACGTTGTCGAGGTCGATGAGCGTCAAAGCGCCCACACCCGACCGGGCCAACGCCTCTGCCGCCCAGGAGCCCACCCCGCCAATGCCCACCACCACCACATGGGCAGCGGCACACGCCTGGGCACCCGCATCACCCCACAGGCGACGCAGGCCACCAAAGCGGCGTTCACGATCCACGTCCATGGCAGCCGGGTCAGTCACGCATCACCAGCCACAGCTGAAAACGCAACCCGGCCACCGCCCCCGCCACGATGCCCGCCACCGCCAGCATGCTGGTGACACTGAGTGTGGACATGCCGGACAAGCCCTGTCCCACGGTACAACCGAGGGCCGTGACGCCCCCCACCCCCATCAGCAAGGCGCCGACCACATGGAGTGCGGTGTCCTGCGTGCCACGGAAACCTTCCCAACGGAAACGCCGGGTCCACAACGAATACACCAGCGAACCGCTCACCACCCCCAACACCGAAGCCACGCCCGTGGTGAGGTGGCGCGACGTGTCGCTGTAATACACCAAAAACTCCAACAAGTAAGCCAGGGGCGCGGTGAACGTCAGGGACTCCATCTGCCCCGTGCTGGTGGCCACGTGCACCGCCTCCAGGGTTTCGGGGTGTTCGGGCACAAACCCCAGGTGCCCGGTCACCCACCACATGGCCGCGACACAAGCCCCCAGGCCCAGTCCACCCAGCAAGTGATTGACGGTCCACACAGTGCGACTGGACAGGGACCACACGAGCATGGCCAACCCCATCAACATGGCCAGCGCGGTGGCCCAACCGGGCTGGCCCAACAGCCCGGCCAACCAATGCGGCAAGGAACTGCTGCCCGGCATGCCAAAGCCCACGGCATCGACCGTCTGCACCCGCAGCACCGCGGTGATGCCCCGCAAGGTGGCGAAGGCCGCAAAACCCATCACGAAAAAAACCACCAACGCCTTCAGGCTGCCACCGCCCATGCGCACCAAGGTCTTGCTGCCGCAGCCCGAGGCCAGCACCATGCCAAAACCAAACAGCGAACCGCCCACCACAGCAGACAACCAGAGCACGCGGCTGGCGGTGTAGAAGGTCTTGGCGGGGTCGATCCACCCCATCCAGGCCATGCCCTGAAACCCCAGGGTGGCCACCCCCATGGCCATGACCCACATGCGCATGCGCGACCAATCGCCCATGTTGACGATGTCGCTGAGCGCCCCCATGGTGCAGAAGTGGGACTTCTGCACCAGCCAGCCAAAGGCCATGGACACGGCAAACACCGCCCACAACACCTGTGATTGCAAGGCCCCCAGCTGAGCCACCGTCTCCACCGGTCCCATGTCAGCGCATGCGGCTCAAGCGATCACGCGCCGTGGAGGCCGCTTCAGACTGAGGATGGGCCTTGACCAGCTCCTCCAGGGTCTTGCGGGCCGCCTTGGGGTCTTTCAACTCCAGCTGACAGTTGGCCAGGGCCAGCTTGGCCTCGGGCACCCGCAGGTGGTCGGGGGCCACCGCCATCAGCTTGCGGTAGCTGTCGATGGCCTCTTTGTAACCCCCGGTGGCGTACTGGGCGTTGCCCAGCCAGAACCAGGCGCTGGGCACGTAGCCACTGGCGGTGTGTTTGCGCAGGAAGCTGCCAAAAGCGGTCACCGCGGCGTCGAACTGGGACTTGCGCACCAGCTCCATGCCCTGCTCAAAGTCGGTTTGCTCTTCCGCACGCACCTGGAACTCCCGCCCGTCCAACGTGACTTTGGCGGGTTCCAGGCGGCGTAAACGCTCGTCAAAGGCCACCAGGGCGTCTTTTTGCTGGCGTTGCAGTTCGGACAGGTCGCGCGCCAGTTGTTCGGACTGCCCGGTCAGCCGCGCCATGTCCTGCCGAAGGGTTTCGATCTGGTTGCCCATGTCCAGCAAGGCGCGGCGCGTGGGCGAGGACGATTCCTCGCTTTGCTTGGCAAAGTCGCGGGACAGGTTGATCAACTGGGCTTCGGTCTGGCGGCGGTTGGCCTCGACCTTTTCACGCAGGTCGATGATGGCCTTGCGCGCCTCGTCATCGCCGAACAGCTGGGCTTGGGACGCCAACGGCCAAGCCAGCGCGACACCGATCAAACCCGCGCCCAGCCACGAACGGCTTGGGCGAGGGGCCTTCAACAGAGCTGACAGCGTGTGGGCGCGGGTCATGACGATCAACGGTAGACCAGTTCCACGCGGCGGTTCTTGGCGTGGGCGGCTTCGTCAGCCCCCATGGCCGCGGGTTTTTCCTTGCCGAAGCTGACCGCTTCTTGCTGCGCATCGCTCACGCCCAGAACCCCCAGGGCGCGGCGCACGGCCTCTGCACGCTTTTGGCCCAGGGCCAAGTTGTATTCGCGGGTGCCACGGTCGTCGGTGTGGCCTTGCAACACCACTCGGCGCTTGGCATCGGCCTTCAGGAACTTGGCGTGTGCGTCCAGGGTGGCGGCGAACTCGGGCTTGACCAAGTAGCTGTCGTAGTCAAAGTAGATGACACGACCCACCGAAGCTGGCGGCTCGGCAATGGCTTGTTCGTCCACCACCACCGGGGCCACGCGCCCCGTGCTGCCTTGGCTGCCCGCGGCGTTGGGGTCCACCTGCGTGGAAGAACCCGTGCGGTCAGACACGGGCACGTCGTCCAGCTTGACGTTGGAGCCACAACCCACCAGCGCCAGCAGCACAGCAGCGGAGGCCAGGGTCACACGAAGACGGGGAAAAGCAGCTTGGTTCATGTCAGAAAAAAGAGCAAAGTAATGAAGAAGGATGAGCGGGGAGGCTCAGAAAAGTTCAAAAAAAGGATGCATCAGGAGACGAACGGACCCCAATCGGGCTCGCGGATGTCACCTTGCGCACTGGCCAGACGGGTCTTGATGCGGCCGTCCAGCGTGGTGGTCATCAGGGCTTCACGCCCCTGCTGCTTGGTGGCGTAGATGATGAGCTTGCCGTTGGGTGCAAAGCTGGGGCTCTCATCGGCCACGGTGTCGGTGATGCTGGCCACGGCGCCGCTGCGCAGGTCCATGACCTGCAGCTTGAAGCCACCGCCCACCCGCGTGATGTAGGCCAGGGTGTTGCCGTCCGGGCTGATGGCGGGCGAGGTGTTGTAGGCCCCGCTGAACGTCACCCGCTCAGGGTTGCCCCCCTGGGGGGCCATGCGGTAGACCTGCGGTGCGCCGCCCCGGTCGCTGACGAAATAGACTTGGTTGGATTTGGCGTCCCAGGTGGGCTCGGTGTCGATGCTGCTGGAACGGGTGAGCCGGGTGTTGGCGCCCGAGGCCACGTCGATGCTGTAGATCTGCGAACCGCCGTCCAGCGTCAGCGTGGCCAGCAGGGTGCGCCCGTCCGGCGACCAGGCCGGTGCGCTGTTGGAGCCCTTGAAGTTGGCCACCAGCCGACGGCGCCCCGTGGCCAGCTCGTGGGCGTAGATGACCGGCTTGCGCGACTCGAACGACACATAGGCCAACTGCCCACCCACCGGCGACCAGGCCGGTGAAATGATGGGCTCGGGACTGGCCAGGGCCACCTGACCGTTTTCACCATCGGCATCGGCCACCCACAGGTTGTGCTTGCCGCCCCCTTGGGTGACGTAGGCGATGCGGGTGGAAAAAATGCCTTTGTCGCCGGTGAGTTTCTCGTAGATGTAGTCGGCCATGCGGTGGGCCGCCAGGCGCAGATCACCGGGGCGCACGGGCAGGCTGAGGCCGCCCAGGTCTTGCACGCGCACCACGTCCCACAGGCGGAACCGCACGTCGTAACGGCCATCGGCCAGCCGCGCCACGCTGCCGGTCAGCAGCACATCGGCGGCGCGTTCGCGCCAGGGAGCGAGGTCGGGGCGGGAGGTTTCGTCGAGCTGGACGCCCGCCACCGGGGCCACAGCGCGGAACTGGCCGCTGCGCTCCAGGTCGGCGCGGATGATGCTCACGAGGTCTTGGGGGGCCTGCTCACCGCCTTTGAAGTTGGCGATGGCGAAGGGAATCTGGGTGAGCCCCACCCCCGACACCTCCACCCTGAACTGCGCCATGGCTGCCGACATGGGCAACAACGCCATGGAACCCAACAACGTGCGCCTGTGAAAACTGACTGTCATGGATGTGGGGGAAGTCTGAAAAAAGAGCGACCGGCCCAGGGACCAGTCGCCCCCCGATAATACCCGCAGCATGCCCCAGCCACCTGTACCGTCCCCCGCCCCCTCCGCCGCGCTGCCCCTGCTCCCCCGCCTGGCACGCCTGTGGCCCTTCTTCCGCAATGCCCGTCGTGGGGTGGTGCTGGCGGCGCTGGGCACCGTGGTGGGTGCCGCCACCGAGCCCATGATCCCGGCCCTGCTCAAAGCCTTGCTGGACGAGGGCTTTGCCTCGGGCGGCATCCCGCTGTGGGCGGTGCCCGCTTCGCTGTTGGGCTTGTTCGGCCTGCGCGGCCTGGCCGGTTTTGTGGCCCAGTACGCCCTCACCTACACCGCCACCCAGGGTTTGCAGGCGCTGCGCCAGCGCATGTTCGAGCGGCTGTGCAACGTGGAGTTGGGCCTGTTTCGGCGGCAGACGGCCAGCGCCCTGTCCAACACCCTGGTGTACGAGGTGCAAACGGGCTCCACCCTGCTGGTCAATGCCTTCCTGACGCTCACCAAGGACAGCCTCACCCTGTTGGCCCTGCTGGGCTACCTGATGGTGCTGAACTGGAAGCTCACCCTCATCGTGCTGGTGATCTTCCCGGCCCTGATCTGGGTGATGCAGGTGCTCTCCAAACGCCTGTACAAACTCACCCAGACCAGCAAGCACGCCACCGACGAGCTGGCCTACGTGGTGGAAGAAAACGTGCTGGCCCACCGCCTGGTGCGCTTGCACGGCGCACAGACCGGACAAGCCCTGCGGTTTGACGACCTCAGCCGCCGCCTGCGCCGCCTGGCCCTCAAGGCCACCATCGCCCAGGCCGCCATGACCCCCTTGACGCAGATGCTGGCCGCCGCTGCGCTGTCGGCCGTGATTGCCACGGCCCTGTGGCAAAGCAGCACCAGCGGGGTGACGGTGGGTGGCTTTGTGTCGTTCGTGACGGCCATGCTGATGCTGATTGCCCCCATCAAGCACCTGGCCGAAATTGCCGGCCCCATCACCCGCGGCCTGGCCTCGCTGGAGCGGGGTCTGGCCCTCATCGACGAAACCCCTGAACCCGACGACGGCCAACACCAGGTGGCGCGCACGCCCGGCCGCATCACCCTGAGCGACGTGGTGGTGCGCTATCGCCACGACCCCGACACCCCGCCCGCCCTGGACGGCGTGAGCCTGGACATTGCGCCGGGCGAGGTGGTGGCGCTGGTGGGGCCCTCGGGCTCGGGCAAGACCACGCTGGTCAACCTGCTGCCCCGTTTTGTGCACACCCACGGCGGCGACGTGCGGCTGGACGGCGTGCCGCTGGCGCAGTGGCAACTGGCCGCCTTGCGCCGCCAGTTCGCCATGGTGAGCCAGGACGTGGTGATGCTCAACGACACCCTGGCCGCCAACGTGGCCCTGGGCGCCGACCTGGACCCCACCCGTGTGCAGCATGCGCTGGAGCAGGCCAACCTGGGCGAACTGGTGGCCAAGCTGCCCCAGGGCATCCTGTCCCGCGTGGGGCACAACGCCACCGACCTGTCGGGCGGCCAGCGCCAGCGCCTGGCCATTGCCCGGGCCATCTACACGGATGCCCCCATCCTCATCCTGGACGAAGCCACCTCGGCGCTGGACAACGAGTCGGAGCGGCTGG
>DASUON010000556.1:0-4363 GCA_036276615.1 Burkholderiaceae bacterium | reverse complement strand
ACCGGCGCGCTGTACTCCGACGAGCTGCTGAAGGAGCTGGTGTAGATCGCCCGCGAGCACAACCTGGTGCTGATGGCCGACGAGGTGTACGACAAGGTGCTGTACGACGGCGTCAAGCACACCGCCATGGCCAGCCTGAGCACGGATGTGCTGACGCTCACCTTCAACTCGCTGTCCAAGTCGTACCGGGCCTGCGGTTACCGGGCGGGCTGGATGGTCATTTCCGGCGACAAGGCCGTGGCCCAGGATTACATCGAGGGCCTGAACATGCTGGCCAACATGAAGCTGGGCTCCAACGTGCCGGGCCAATACGCGGTGCAGACCGCGCTGGGCGGCTACCAGAGCATCAACGACCTGGTGAAAGAAGGTGGCCGCCTGCGCCGCCAGCGCGACCTGGCCTATGAGCTGATCACCGCCATCCCGGGCGTGACCTGCGTCAAGCCCCATGCGGCGCTGTACATGTTCCCGCGGCTGGACCCCAAGGTGTACCCCATTGAGGACGACCGCCAGTTCTTCATGGAAGTGTTGCGCGCCACCCGGGTGATGCTGGTGCAGGGCACCGGCTTCAACTGGCCCGAGCCGGACCACTTCCGCATCGTGTTCCTGCCCCACGAAGACGACCTGCGCGAAGCCATTGGGCGCCTGGCCAAGTTCCTGGCGCTGTACCGTCGGCGCATGGGCACCGACATCCGCGCGGCCTGAGGGTCGATAACTCCTGTTTTTGTAGCTGCTTGCGCTTTTAAATAAAGCGGTAGAAGCCTTTTTTATCCTGAAAAATTGACCATGAAACCCATCCAAGTTGGCCTGCTGGGCATCGGCACCGTTGGCAGCGGCACGTTCAACGTGCTCAAACGCAACCAGGAGGAAATCACCCGCCGGGCTGGCCGTGGCATTGAGATCACCATGGTGGCCGACCTGGACGTGGCCCGTGCCAAGGCTGTGGTGGGCGAAGGTGTGACCGTGGTCAACGACGCCCGCCAGGTCATTGCCAACCCGGACATCGACATCGTCATCGAGCTGATCGGCGGCTACGGCATCGCCAAGGCCCTGGTGCTGGAGGCCATTGCCGCGGGCAAACATGTGGTCACCGCCAACAAGGCGCTCCTGGCCGTGCACGGCACCGAGATTTTTGCCGCCGCCAGCGCCAAGGGCGTGATGGTGGCCTTCGAGGCCGCGGTGGCCGGGGGCATCCCCATCATCAAGGCGTTGCGCGAGGGCCTCACCGCCAACAGCATCCAGTGGCTGGCCGGCATCATCAACGGCACCACCAACTTCATCCTGTCCGAAATGCGCGACAAGGGCCTGGACTTCGACGTGGTGCTGAAAGAAGCCCAGCGCCTGGGCTATGCCGAGGCCGACCCCACCTTTGACATTGAAGGCGTGGATGCCGCCCACAAGGCCACGCTGATGAGCGCCATTGCCTATGGCATCCCGGTGCAGTTCGACAAGGCCTATGTGGAAGGCATCACCAAGCTGGGTGCCGCTGACATCCGTTATGCCGAGCAACTGGGTTACCGCATCAAGCTGCTGGGCATTGCCAAGCGCCGGGATGCCAACGCGGCCACACAGCAGACGGCGGGCATTGAGCTGCGCGTGCACCCCACCCTGATCCCCGCCAAGCGCCTGATCGCCAACGTGGAAGGCGCCATGAACGCCGTGGTGGTCAACGGCGATGCCGTGGGCAACACGCTGTACTACGGCAAAGGCGCGGGCAGCGAGCCCACCGCCAGCGCCGTGATTGCCGATCTGGTGGACATCACCCGCCTGCACACCGCCGACCCGCAAAACCGCGTGCCCCACCTGGCCTTCCAGCCGGGCGAGCTGAGCGACCTGCCCGTGCTGCCCATGAGCGAGGTGGTGACCAGCTACTACCTGCGCCTGCGCGTGGCCGACCAGGCCGGCGTGCTGGCCAAGGTGACCGGCCTGCTGGCCGAAGCCGGCATCAGCATCGACGCCGTGCTGCAACGCGAAGCCGACGAAGTGGGCGGCGAGGGCAGCACCCAGACCGACGTCATCATCCTCACGCACGACACCAAGGAAGGCACCATGAACGCCGCCATCGCCCAGATGCAGGCGCTGCCCACGGTGCTGGCCCCCATCGTGCGCATCCGCAAGGAAGAGTTGGCCTGATCCGCCTGGGGCGACCATGTCCATGACCCTCTCTCCACCCAGTTTTCAGGCGCTGTATCGGGCTTTGGATTTCGAGCGTCCGTTGGACGTGAGCGAGCCCGCCGACCAGCTGTTGTACGTGGAAGGACTGCACACCAGCGAAGGCTACAGCCCGTTGGACGACTTGCAGGTCAACATCGAAATGTCGGACCGGCCCGGAACTTGGCTGTTCACGGGCCATCGGGGCGTGGGCAAATCCACCGAGTTGCGCCGCATGGCCGCCCGTTTGCGGGACGCGGGGCACGTGGTCCTGGTGGTGGACATGATGGATTACCTCAATGTGGCCGAGCCCCTGCACATTGAAGGTCTGTTGCTCAACATGGCCGCAGCGCTGGCCGACGAGGCGGAACGCTTCTTGCCCAGCATGCACGCCCTCTCGGGCGGTGCGGCGGCACGGCTTTGGTCATTCCTCAAGCACACCGATATCAGCGTGCCAGAACTGAATGCCGAGGCATCGGCAGGTGAGGAGTCCGTGGCGCAGGCCAAGGTCAGTTTCAAGGCCGAGTTCAAGCGCCGCCCCGATTTGCGGCAAAAAGTGTTGGATGCGGTCAAAAACGCACCGGGCAAGCTGGCCGAGCAGGTCAGGGCCTTTGCCCAAGAGGTGGCACTAGGCGTCAAGGCCGAGCATGGTCCTGAAACGCGGGTGGTGCTCATCCTCGACTCGCTGGAGCGCTTGCGTGTGACCGGTGCCGACGCCCAGGTGTGTTACGACGCCATTGCCCGTACGTTTGATGCACATGGCGAACACCTCAAGCTGGAACACATCGACGTGGTGTACAGCGTGCCACCGTACCTGCCCTTCTTGAGCCCGCGCATAGGCTCTTACTTTGGGGTGGAGGTGTGCATGCTGCCCCACGTCAAGGTGTTTGAAACGCCTGCGCGCATTGCCCCTGCTGATGGTTCTCTGGAACCCGTGAAGCCCTGCGACACGGGCGTGGCCTTGCTGGTGGCCTGCGTCAGCCGCCGCTACCCCGATGTGCAGCAACTCATTCCGGTGACCCAACTTCAACGCCTGGCCTTGGCCAGCAGTGGCAGCGTACGGGACTTTTTCCGGCTGATCCGCTCGGTGTGCACCAAGGCCCAGGCGGCCCGTGCAGAAGTTCCGCTCCAAACCGAACGTTGGGTGGACCTGGCCGAGCAAATGCTGCTGAATGAAATGCCATTGGCCCAGGACGACAAGCAATGGTTGACGGCGGTGCGCCAAACCCACGGCACGGGCCTGGGGTCCATGAACAACCTGCACGAGCTGGCCCGCTTGTTTGACAGTGGCTTGATCCTGAACTACCGCAATGGGCGCGACTGGTGCGACGTGCAGTACCTGCTGCACCCCCAATTGGGTGTGCTTTCGGCTGGGCATTTGGGCGGGCATTGATGGAGAGCAACCCGGCGTTGAGCCCGGCAGACGTTTGGGCTGAAATGCGCCTGCACATGGAGTGGAGCGCAGGCTTCAGCCTGTGTGTGCTGTTTGCCCCGTCTGACGCCGCCACGCAAGCCCTGGCGCAATGGGCTGACGATGCCTGGGCCTGGCGAACCGCTCCCATGACGCGCGTGAACCCGTCGCAGCCCGAAGGTGCGGCCCAGGCGGTGCTGCAAAGCCTGCATGCCCACCACCAACGCTGGGGCGCAGTGCGTGCGCCCGTGTGGGTGAGTCTGCTGGCCCAAGATCCCGCTGAGCCCCCCCCGCGGTGGGATGCCGAACGGGCCAGCTTGCTGGCCTTGTTGAACGAATCACGCGAATGGCTGCTGCGCGAATTTGCCAGCCCCTTGGTGCTGAATTTGCCCACCCCTTGGGCGGGGAGGGTGGCGGCGCTGGCCCCTGACCTGTGGCATGTGCGCGCCTACACCGCCGAGGTGGCGATGGCCTCGCCATCCACACCAGCCTCGGTGCCCGCCGGGGACCATCCTCGCGTTTTGACCCCAAGCACAGAAACACAAGCCCTGACGCTGGACCGCTTGCGCCAGGCGGTGCAGAGCGCTCGTCAGCGCACCATGGACGCAGACGCTTCACATCACAACGCGGCCCTCAGAGAGTGGGTGCTTGCGCTGTGGGCCTTGTCCGAGCATGGCTTGGAACAGATGCTGCTGCCCGAAGCCCATGCTGCGGCGGTGGACAGCGTGGCGTTGATGCGCCAGTTGCGCGTGGCGCTGGGAGAGGGGCCGCAGGTGCTGCGGGACCTGTCGGTGTCGCTGGAGA
>DASUON010000555.1:0-3235 GCA_036276615.1 Burkholderiaceae bacterium | reverse complement strand
CATCCCCACGTTCGAAACCACCTTCTTCCTCAGCCGCGAGACGGTGGTGCCCACCCACGGCTCGGGCATGGCGCCCTGGCGCGAGGTGCTGTTTGCCACCCTCAGCCGCAACGCGGGCGGGGTGGTGGAATTCTTCCGCCTGCCCGACAACGCGGTGGTGGAGCTGGGCACGCGGGTGCAGATTTGAGGGTTGCCCTGCGGTGGGGCCCTTCGGTGGGGTGGGTGCGGGGCTGCGGTGGGCCGCCTCGCCGTGGGTCCGCTGGCGCGGACTGCGCTGCGGTGCTCGACCGTGGGGCGGCGTCGCGGAACTCGCTGCACGCCCTTGCGGGCGTTCCGCTCAAACAGCCGCGACGAAGTCAGAGGTTGAAGTGCGCTGTCGCGCACCCGCCCCACGGCCTGTGCGCCTCGCCCACGGCGAAGGTGGCCCACCGCAGCCCCGCCCCCACCCCACCAAAGGGCTCAATGTGCCCGCTGGCCCGTCATACCAATCGCTACGTTTTCAATAGCTTCTCACGCTTGTTGAAAAAGCGATAGAGGCCAATTTTTCATTGAATTCAAAACCCCAACGCAGTCAGCATCTGCTGCCGCAGCGACTGGCACTGCGCCAGGGGGATTTCAGTGTTTGCGCTTCGGTGGGTTGAAACGGCGCACACGATGACCACGCAGAAAAGCACCGCCAGCCCTTCGGTGGAGCGGGTGCGCGGCCGAGCACCGCAGCGCAGTCCGCGCCAGCGGACCCACGGCGAGGTGGCCCACCGCCGCCCGGTGCCCGCCTCACCGAAGGGCTGGCCCCGGCGACAATCGCCGCATGCCCCAGACCACCCCATCGCCCCTGCGTTCCTTGCGCTACGCGGGCCGCGTGCTGTCGCTCATCCCACCGATGACGCAGCTCAACACGCCCTACCCGTCCACCGCCTACCTCACCGGTTTTTTGCGCTCGCAAGGCGTGGATGCGGTGCAGGCCGACCTGGCCCTGGCGCTGGTGCTGCGGCTGCTGAGTGCCGACGGCCTGACCCGCGTGAAGGCCGCCGCCCTGGCGCAGCCGCCCAAGGCCCGCAGCGCCCAAGTGCAGCACTTCCTGGCCGAGTTCGACCGCTACCACGCCACCGTGGAGCGGGTGGTGGCCTTCTTGCAAGGGCGCGACAGCACCCTGGCCCACCGCATCGCCAACCGCAGCCTGTTGCCCGAGGGCCGCTGGTTTGCCACGCTGGACCAGCACCCCGACGATGGCAGCGGTGACCCGCTGGGTTGGGCCTTCGGTGCCCTGGGCCTGCACGACCGCGCCCGCCACCTGGCCACGCTGTACCTGAACGACCTGGCCGATGTGCTCAAGGACGCGGTGGACCCGCGCTTCGAGTTTGTGCGCTACGCCGAAAAACTGGCCGCCGCCCAGGCCAGCTTCGAACCGCTGGCCCAGGCGCTGGCGCAGGCCCAGGCCAGTCCCAACCTCATCGACACGCTGCTGATTGAAGAAACGAATCAGGCCCTGGCGCTTTTAGATGAAGCGCAAGCAGCTACAAATTCAGAAGCAAACTGCCCGCCCGTGGTGCTGCTGTCCGTGCCCTTCCCCGGCGCGGTGTTTGCGGCCTTCCGCATGGCGCAGGCCATCAAGGCGGCCCGCCCCCAGGTGGTCACCGTGCTGGGCGGGGGCTACGTCAACACCGAGCTGCGCGAGCTGGCCGAACCCCGGGTGTTCGACTTTTTCGACTACGTCACCCTGGACAGCGGCGAGCGCCCCCTGCTGGCCCTTCTGGAGCACCTGGCCGGCCAGCGCAGCCGCGACCGCCTGGTGCGCACCTTTGTGCGCAACGACGCGGGCCGCGTGCAATACATCCACTGGCCCGAGCCTGACGTGCCGTTTGAACACGTGGGCACCCCCACCTGGGACGGCCTGCCGCTGGACCGCTACCTGAGCCTGCTGGACCTGCTCAACCCCATGAACCGCCTGTGGAGCGATGGCCGCTGGAACAAGCTGACCGTGGCCCACGGTTGTTACTGGAAGAAATGCAGCTTTTGCGACGTGGGGCTGGACTACATCGGCCGTTACGAAACCGCCACCGCCACCACGCTCGTGGACCGCATCGAGGCCATCGTGCGTGAAACGGGGCAGACCGGCTTCCACTTTGTGGACGAGGCCGCGCCGCCCAAGGTGCTGCGGGCGCTGGCCGAGGAACTCATCCGACGCCAGCTGGGCATCAGCTGGTGGGGCAACATCCGGTTTGAAAAGAGCTTTTCACCCGAGCTGTGCGAGTTGCTGGCCGACAGCGGCTGCATCGCCGTCTCGGGCGGGCTGGAGGTGGCCTCCGACCGGCTGCTCAAGCTCATGAAAAAAGGCGTGGACGTGGCCCAGGTGGCCCGGGTGACCAAGGCCTTCACCGACGCCGGGGTGCTGGTGCACGCCTACCTGATGTACGGTTTTCCCACGCAGACGGTGCAGGACACGGTGGACGCGCTGGAGTACGTGCGCCAGCTGTTCGAGGCCGGGTGCATCCAGAGCGGCTTCTGGCATCGTTTCACCGCCACCGTGCACTCGCCCGTGGGGCAACACCCGGCGGACTACGGCATTCGGCTCCAGCCGCTGCCCGCAGCCCCCATGGGCCCCGAGGGCCGCCCGTTGACTTTTGCCCGCAACGACGTGGGCTTCACCGACCCCACCGGGGTGGACCACGACACCCTGGGCGCGGCGCTGAAAAAAGCCATCTACAACTACATGCACGGCATGTGTGTGGAGGACGATGTGCGCCGCTTCTTCAACACCAAGGTGCCCCGCCCCACCGTGAAGCGCGACTTTGTGGCGCGGGCGCTGGCATGATTTGCCCCATGTCCGAACCGCAAACCCCCGCCCACGAAGCCGCCAACCCCACGCTGCTTCGCTTGATTCCCAGCACCGCCGAACGGCTGATCGAGGTGGGCTGTTCTTCTGGGGCCCTGGCCCGTGACTTCAAAAAAACCCACCCGCAGGCGCACTACCGCGGCATCGAGATCGACCCGGGGTACACCGAGCTGGCCCGCCGCCATTGCGACGAAGCCCTGACGCTGGACATCCAAACGGCGCCCACCGAGTTCTGGCAGGCCCAGCGCGACCGCGATTGCTGGGTGTTTGGCGATGTGCTGGAACACCTGGCCAACCCCTGGGCCATCCTGAAGCAGGTGCGAAGCGTGATTCCGCCCAACGGCTCGGTGGTGGCCTGCATCCCCAACATGCAACACTGGTCCATTCAGGCCAGGCTGAGCG
>DASUON010000554.1:0-11084 GCA_036276615.1 Burkholderiaceae bacterium | reverse complement strand
GTTGGATCACGGGCTGACGGGTTGGCTGCTGGGCTGGTTCGCGGGTTGGCTGATGGTGCGGGCCTGCGCCACCTGATGCTCGAAATACCGCTGGAAGCTGAACGCCAGGGTGCTCATGAAGGCGATGGTGCCGCCCAGCATGGCCGCGATCAGCACGGCAATGGTCAGCGGGGTGGTCCAACCCGCCGGGTGATCTGCAGGGCTGCCCGGGTTGTGGCGGGCGTTCCACTTTTCCTTGGGCGTGAGGGCGTAGACCACGGCAAACAGCCCGCCCACCGCCAGGGTGGCCCCCAGCAGCGGAATCAGCACCCAGGACAGCGGGTCGTCCTGACCCAGTGCACGCACCCGCATCACGCCCCACAGGCCCAGCAGCGACGGCAGCGGGAACAGCCAGCCCACGGTGTCGCGCAGGCCGTGCAGGTAAAACCGATGCAGGCCCAGGCAACCGCCCACCAGCGCCAGGGCGGCGGCCACCGTCTTGTGGCGCGTCATGCCGCGCCTTCGGGTGGGGTGGAGTCGCCAGCGCCCAGGGGTTTTTCCATCATCACGATGTCCAGCCAGCGCCCAAACTTCCAGCCGCACGAGCTCACCACCCCCACCTGTGTGAAGCCCAGGGATCGGTGCACGCCAATGGAGCCCGCGTTGGCCGAGTCGCCAATCACGGCCATCACCTTGCGGATGCCGCGGCGTTCCAATTGCGCCAACAATTCGGTCAGCAACTGCTTGCCCAGGCCCTTGCCCGCGGCGTTGGGGGCCATGTAGATGGAGTCTTCCACCGAGAATCGGTAGGCTGGGCGGGGCTTGAACCAGTTGCCATAGGCAAATCCCATGACGTGCCCGGCCTGTTCGATGACCAGCCAGGGCAGGTTTTTGCCCAGCACGTCGGCGCGGCGGGCACGCATGTCGTCCTCGGTCGGTGCACTGGTCTCAAACGTGCCGGTGCCGTGCATCACATGGTGGGCATAAATGCGGGTGATGGCCGCAATGTCGGCATCGACACTGGGGCGCACCAGGGCGCTGGTCGTGGGGGCGGTCATGGCTGTGGACAAATGAACATTTGGATGCGCATATTCTCATGCCAAGCGCTGGCTGTCAGTCGTGCGGGCATCCTGTTGCGCGTGGCTATAATTGCGGGCTTTGCCGCGTTTCGCTGACCGGGTGGTCAGTCGGTGTCTCAAACGATGGCGAAACATCGCTCGGGCCGCCTCGCTCACCCTTTTGGCAGCGGCCCACTCACCGAAGGATTCAACATGGTCGTCATTCGACTCTCCCGCGGCGGTGCCAAAGCCCGTCCGTTCTACAGCGTTGTGGTCGCCGACAAGCGTGACCGCCGCGATGGCCGTTTCATCGAGCGCATCGGTTTCTACAACCCCATTGCCAAGGGTGGCGAAGAGTCTCTGCGCATTGCCGCTGACCGCCTGACCTACTGGCTGGGCGTCGGCGCCAAGCCTTCCGACACCGTGGCCCGCCTGATCAAGGTTGACGCCGCCAAGGCCGCTGCCTGATTTTTCTGGATGGATTCTGGCGCATCGGCGCCAGACACCATGCACCAAGCGATGTGCCCACTCGTCCAAAGCGAGGGGCACATCGCTTTTTTGTTGGGGATGAGCCATGACGATTGACACCTGGACGCAAGAGCCTCTGCCCGAGGACGCGGTGGAGCTGGGCCGCTTGGGCGATGCCTGGGGCATCAAGGGCTGGATCAAAGTCCACCCGTACAGCACCGATCCTGAAGCCTTGCTGTCCGCCGAACAATGGTGGTTGCAAACCCCAGTGCCGCCGCACGACCGCAACTTCAAGGCCTTTTCCGGCACGGTGCGGGTGGCGGTGGACGAAATCAAACCCCATGCTGACACCCTGGTGGCCCGTTTAGCGGGTGTGGCCGACCGCAATGCGTCCGAAGCCTTGCGTGGCGCACGCATCTGGGTGCCGCGCAGCGCCTTCCCCGAGTCTGCCGACCCGGACGAGTTCTACTGGGTGGACCTGGTGGGGCTGACCGTGGTCAACCGCGAGGGCGTTGAACTGGGTGCTGTCACCGATTTGCTGGCCACCGGCCCCACGTCGGTGCTGGTGGTGGGCTACAGCCACGACGACAAACCCGCCGAACGCCTGATTCCGTTCGTGTCGGCCTATGTGGACGGGGTGGACAAGGTGGCGCGTCGCATCTCCGTGGACTGGCAGCCCGATTACTGACTTCCCTTTGACCGAAGGTTGCCGCCCATGCGTTTTGACGTCATCACGTTGTTCCCGGAGCTGTTCGGGCCGTTCCTGACGCAGGGCATCAACCGCCGCGCGTTCGACACCGGCTTGGTGCAGGTGGTGCTGTGGAACCTGCGCGATTTTGCCGATGGTAACTACCGCCGTGTGGACGATCGCCCGTTTGGCGGCGGGCCTGGCATGGTGATGATGGCCGAGCCGCTGTCCCGCTGCCTGAAGGCCGTGCGCGAAGCCCGGACCGAAGCCCCCGATGCCCAGGCCCCCGTGGTGCTGTTTTCGCCCATTGGCCAGACGCTCAAGCACGACGGCGTGCAGCGCTGGGCCGAAGGGCAGGGCGGGGTGTTGATCTGCGGTCGGTACGAGGGCATTGACCAGCGCTTCATCGACCAGTGTGTGGACCAGCAGATCAGCCTGGGCGACTTTGTGCTGTCGGGCGGCGAGATTGCCGCCATTGCCTTGCTGGACGCCGTGGCGCGCTTGCAGCCCGGCGTGCTGAACGACCAGGGCAGCCACCAGCAGGACAGCTTCAACCCGGCGTTGGATGGCTTGCTGGACTGTCCCCACTACACCCGCCCCGAGGTGTGGACGCACGAGGGGCAATCGCTGCCGGTGCCGTCGGTGCTGCTCAGCGGTGACCATGCCCGCATTGCCCGGTTCCGTCGGGACATGAGCCTGAAGGTCACCGCCACCCACCGACCCGATGTGTTGGAACTTGTGCGGGCGTCAGGCCATCTGTCACAGGCCGATGAGCGGAGTCTGCGAAACTCCGCCCCCTTCATTCCCCCTGGAGATGCGCATGCTGATGCACCCGCAGATTGATCCCGTTGCCTTGCAAATCGGCCCGGTGGCCGTCCATTGGTATGGACTGACCTACCTGGCTGCCTTTGGTCTGTTCATGTGGCTGGGCCTGCGCCGACTGGGGCACCCGCCGTTTGACCGCCTGGTGCAGCAGGGGCAGTGGTTTCGCCGGGATGTGGAAGACATCCTGTTTCTGGGCGTGATGGGCGTGGTGCTGGGCGGGCGCCTGGGGTACTGCCTGTTTTACAAGCCCCTGTACTACGCCACCCACCCGCTGGAGGTGTTTGCCGTTTGGCAGGGGGGCATGAGCTTTCACGGGGGCATGTTGGGGGTGATGGCGGCCATGGTGTGGTTTGCCCGTTCGCGCCAGCGCCCGTTTTTGCAGGTGATGGATTTTGTGGCCCCCTGCGTACCCACGGGCTTGGCCGCTGGGCGGGTGGGCAACTTCATCAACGGCGAGTTGTGGGGCCGGGTGGCCGACCCGTCGCTCCCGTGGGGCATGGTGTTCCGCGGGGCGGGCGACATGCCGCGCCATCCGTCCCAGGTCTACCAGTTCTTGCTGGAAGGGTTGCTGCTGTTCGTGGTGCTGTGGGTGTACGCCCGGCGCGAGCGCGCCCAAGGGCAGGTGGCGTCGGCGTTTTTGTTCGGATACGGCGTGCTTCGTTTCACGGCCGAGTATTTCCGCGAGCCCGACGCCCATCTGGGCTTGTTGGCTCTGGGCATGAGCATGGGGCAGTGGTTGTGCGTGCCCATGATCCTGGGCGGGGCTGTGTTGTGGTGGGGGTTCGGTCGGCGACGTTGATCTGGGGTTTTCAGGGGTGGTGTGTGGCGGTGGGGGCACGCTAAGGTGTGCAGCTCTCACCGACCGGAGGCCCATGGCATGACCGCACGCACCTTCCTGACCCCTCATCCCCTCCGGTGGTCCCGGCGGCAGTGCCTGGCGTTGGCCGCATTGGGCAGTGGGGCGGTGGTGCTGCCCTCGGGGGCTCAGCCTGCATGGCCCGCCAAGCCGGTGACCCTGATCGTGCCCTTCCCCGCCGGTGGCGGGACGGATGCATTTGCACGCCCCCTCTCGGCTCAATTCTCCCGGCTGGTGGGCAAGACGCTGGTCATCGACAACCGTGGTGGGGCCGGGGGCACCCTGGGGGCGGGGATTGCCGCCAAGGCCCCTGCCGACGGGTACACGTTGTTCATGGGCGCGGTGCACCACACCATTGCCCCAGCCATGTACCCGCGGCTCGATTACGACCTGGAGCGTGACCTGGTGCCGTTGATCCAGGTGGCCAGCGTGCCGCAGGTGCTGGTGGTCAACCCCAAGAACCTGCCCAACATGGATTTCAAGGCGTTTCTGGACCATGTTCACAGGAACCCCGGCAAGCTGAACTACGGTTCAGCAGGGGGTGGAACGTCACATCACCTGGCCGGGGAACTGTTCAAGCTGCAAACCAAGACGTTCATCACCCACATCCCCTACCGAGGAGCGGGTCCGGCATTGCAAGACCTCATGGCCGGCAATGTGGACATGATGTTCGATGGCTTGGGCTCATCAGCCGCGCACATCAAAGGCGGTCGGATCAAGGCACTGATGGTGTCGGGCTCCAAACGCAGTCCGGCCTTTCCTGACGTGCCCTGCTCAGCCGAACTGGGCTTGCCAGACTACACCGTGGCCACTTGGTACGGTGTCTGGGCGCCCAAAGGCACCCCGGTGGATGCCCAGACCAAGGCGGTGGAAGAGATCCGTCGGGCCTGTCAAACCGACGAGGCCAGACAGGTCTGGGCCAATCAGGGTGCCGAGTTTCCCAACCTCATCGGGGCTCAGTTCGAGGGGTTCATCAAGGCGGAATTGCGCAAATGGGCCGCTGTGGTGAAAGCATCCGGGGCCAAGCTCGATTGAGGTTCCACATCAGAAAGTCAACTGTTCATGTCAGGTCGTGTCGAGTGTGTTCGTGAGGGGTCTTTGGCCACGGTGGTGCTGGTGCACGAGGGCAAGTTCAACGCCATGTCCCGTGCCATGTGGCGCGAGTTGCGCTCTGTGTTCGTGTCGCTGGCTGCGGAGGAGGGCTTGCGCAGCGTGGTGATCCGGGGGCAGGGGGGGCATTTCTGCGCCGGTGGTGACATCGCCGAGTACCCTGGGTTTCGCCATGACGAGGAAGCACTCACCCGTTTTCACGAAGACGAGGTGTGGGGGGCTTTGGATGCCATCCTGCAGTGCGACGTGCCCGTGGTGGCGGCCATCCAGGGCAATTGCATGGGGGCCGGGGTCGAAATCGCCAGTTGTTGCGACCTCCGTGTGGCGGGGGAAAGCAGCCGTTTTGGCGCCCCCATCGCCAAGCTGGGTTTCCCCATGGCCCCGAGGGAGGCGCAACTGGTGGCCGGTGCCGTCGGCTTGGCCACGGCGCGTGAAATGTTGCTGGCCGCCGCGGTGCTGGATGCCCGCACCCTGTGGCAACGCGGCTTCTTGAACCGCCTGGTGCCCGACGCCGAGGTGTTCGACACCGCCCAGGCGTGGACCACGCAAATGGCCTCGCTCAGCCCCTTGGCCGCCCGCCTGAACAAGCGCACCTTGCGCGACCTGGGCCGTGGCGTGCCCATGGATGCCCTGGTGGCGCAGGCCTACACCTATGCCGACCATGCCGAACACCAGGAGGGGATTGCCGCCTTCCTGGCCAAGCGTTCCCCCCAGGTTTGATGTGCTGTTTTTGACCTCCGTTTTCTTCGCGAGTCACCCATGAATCTGTTTGCTGCACTGCGTGCTCAATTCCCTGCCGACCTGGACACCTGGGCCGTCGAAACCGACTCTGGCCTGCGCTACAGCTGGCGTGACCTGGACGAGGCCAGCGCCATGATGGCCAACCTGCTCACCTCGCTGAACCTGCCCCCGCAAAGCCGGGTGGCGGTGCAGGTGGAGAAGTCGGTCGAGGCCATGATGTTGTACCTGGCCACCCTGCGTGCCGGGCACGTGTTCTTGCCCCTCAACACGGCCTACCAGTCGGCAGAGATCGAGTACTTCGTGGGCAATGCCGAGCCGGCGGTGGTGGTGTGCACCCCGAGCAATTTCGGATGGGTCAGCCAGATTGCGTTCCGCGCGGGCACACAAAACGTGTTCACGCTGTCAGAGCAGCGCACCGGCAGCCTGCTGGAGCGTGCGGCCCACCACGCCAAGACCCAGGAGCCCGCGGTGCGTGGCCCGGATGACCTGGCGGCCATCCTCTACACCAGCGGGACCACCGGGCGCAGCAAAGGGGCCATGCTGACCCACGGCAACCTGCTGAGCAATGCTGAGGTGCTCAAGGCCTATTGGGGGTGGCGCACGCCCGCCCAAGGGGGCGACGTGTTGTTGCATGCCTTGCCCATCTTTCACGTCCATGGGCTGTTTGTGGCCATTCACGCGGCCTTGCTCAATGGCAGCCCCATGTTGTGGCTCAACAAGTTCGACCCCAAGGCGGTGATCGAGCGGCTGCCGCGCGCCACCGTGTTCATGGGCGTGCCCACGCTGTACACCCGCATGCTGGCCGAGCCGTCGCTCACCCAAGAGGCGTGCGGTCACATGCGGTTGTTCATCAGCGGTTCGGCACCGCTGCTGCTGGAGACCTTCAAGGACTGGCAGACCCGCACGGGGCACACCATCCTGGAGCGGTATGGCATGTCCGAAACCATCATGCTCACCTCCAACCCCTGCCAGGGCGATGCGCGGCACCTGGACGCCCGGGGGCAGGCGCTGACCTTGCGCAAGGGCGGCACGGTGGGCTTTCCGTTGCCCGGCGTGGGGCTGCGCGTGGTGGGTGACCACGGCGAGCCCGTTGAGGTGGGGGACATTGGCGGCATCCAGGTGCGGGGCCCCAATGTGTTCAAGGGTTACTGGCGCATGCCCGAAAAAACAGCCGAAGAATTCACGGCCGACGGCTGGTTCAAGACCGGTGATGTGGGGCGCGTGGACGCCCAAGGCTACGTGACCATCGTGGGCCGCAGCAAGGACCTCATCATCAGCGGCGGGTACAACGTGTACCCGGTGGAGATCGAGGGTTACATCAACGAGATGCCGGGGGTGGCCGAGAGTGCGGTGGTGGGGGTGCCGCACCCGGACTTTGGCGAGGTGGGGGTGGCGGTGCTGACGGTGCGTTCAGGTGCCACGGTGGACCCCGATGCGGTGCTGGCCCAGCTCAAGGCCACGTTGGCCAACTTCAAAATCCCCAAGAAGTGCGTGGTGGTGCCTGAACTGCCCCGCAATACCATGGGCAAGGTGCAAAAGAACCTGCTGAGGGACCAGCACAAGGCGTCTTTTGTGCCCGGTTGAATCCGGGAGCCGGGCGGTAGACAGGTCCTGATTTAATAGCTGCTACCGCTTATGAATAAAGCGGTATAGCCTGTTTTTTACCTCAAAACCAGCACGGGGATGTGGGAGTGCGTCAGCACTTGCTGGGTTTCGCTGCCCAGCAGCAGGCGCTTGAGTCCCCGACGCCCGTGGGAGGCCATCACGATCAGGTCGCATTTGTGGCGTTTGGCCGCGGCAATCAGGGCCTCGGCAATCAGGTCGGACTTCACGGTGGTGGCCTTGACCTTGACGCTTTGCAGCTGCCCTTTGGCCTTGACGGCGTTGACGGCCTCCATGGCTTCGTCGTTCCACTGCTTTTCGATCTTGGCGATCTCGTCCGCGCCCAGGGCCACACCGCCTTCGAAGTAGGTTTGCGGGTAACGCGGCACCACTTTGACGGCCACCACTTCCGCGCCGGTCAAGTCGGCCAACATCAACCCGTGCTCAACGGCTTTTTCGGACAGTTCAGAGCCGTCAGTGGCCACCATGATGCGCTTGTACATGTGAAATCTCCTGATTGAGTTTTGGGGGATTCGGCACGGGAAAAGACGCCTTTTCAAGAGGGTTTCTCCTGTGCGGAACCGTCGTGCAGTTAGGCTACTTCAAACCTCATTTGGGGGGTTGACGTATGTCAACCGATCCAACCACCTGCTGACATACTCTCGCCGCAATGAATCAAGCTGAGACCGCGCCCCCATCGGGGGATACCTGGGCTGGCGCGGGGGCTCGACAGAGCGCCACGGCTGCCGATCTGTTCACCGTGGATCGACCCAAGGGCCCCTTGGAGGTCTCCGATAACTTTTCCGTGCTCGACGACCCAGGCGAGCAATCCGAGTTCACCACTTACACCGATGCCGATGGACGGCGCACCGCATTGTCGGTGTTGATGGTCCAGGGCATGTACTGCGCCGCGTGTGCCGACACCGTGGAGGGTGCCCTGTGCGACCTTCCTGGGGTGATCAAGGCCGAGGTGCACGCGGCCACCCGTCGCCTCACGGTGCAATGGGACCCCGCGGCCACACAGGTTTCGGTGCTGGCCCGGGCCGTGGGCGATACCGGCTACCGCTTGCTGCCCATGCGCGAGGCGCTCAGCGTGACGCAGCGTCTTGCCGAAGGCCGCCGCGTGTTGTGGCGCTTGTTTGTGGCCGGCATTTGCATGATGCAGGTCATGATGTACGCATGGCCTGCGTACATCACCGAACCTGGGGACATTCCCCCCGACATCGAGCAGCTTCTGCGTTGGGCCAGCTGGATCCTGAGCCTGCCGGTCATCCTGTTTGCCAGCGGTTCGTTTTTTGCGGGTGCCTGGCGCGACCTGAAGAAGGGCCGCGTGGGCATGGACACACCGGTGTCCATCGGCATTTTGGTCACGTTTGTCGCCAGCACGCTGGCCACCTTTGACCGGGGCGGGCCTTGGGGCCATGAGGTGTGGTTCGACTCACTCACCATGTTCGTGTTCTTCCTCATGGGGGGGCGCTACCTGGAGTTCAAGGCCCGTGACCGCACGGCCGGTGCGTTGGACGACCTGATGAACCGGCTGCCCGAGGTGTGTGACCGCTTGCGCGGCGATGGGGCTTACGAGTCCGTCTCGGTCCGTCGCCTGGTGGTGGGGGACACCGTGCGTGTGCAGGCGGGTCAGGCATTTCCGGGGGATGGCACGCTGCTGAGCGCCCGCGCGCAGGTGGACGAGGCGTTGTTGACGGGGGAGTCCGACGCCATCGCCAAGGTGCAGGGAGAGGCGGTGATTGCCGGCAGCTTCAACCTGTCGGGGCCTGTGGAGGTTCGCATCGACAAGCTGGGCCGCGACACCCGCTTTGCCCAAATCGTGGCCCTGATGGAAAAGGCGTCCACCGACAAACCTCGGCTGGCCATCCTGGCAGACAAGATCGCGGCCCCATTTTTGGTGCTGGTGCTGTTGTCGGCCCTGGTGGCGGCGTTTTTCTGGTGGCGCGTGGACCACTCCCGGGCGTTGGCGGTGGCGGTGGCGGTGTTGATCGTGACCTGCCCCTGTGCCTTGTCTCTGGCCACGCCAGCCGCCATGTTGGCCTCAGCCGGGGCTTTGGCGCGCCGAGGTGTGCTGGTCCGACGGCTGCAGGCTTTTGAGGCCCTGGCGGGCATCGACACGGTGATTTTCGACAAGACCGGCACCCTGACCCACGACCGGGTCCAGCTGTCCCAGGTGACGGTGCGGGACGGCTGGACGGCCGATCAGGTGCTGCAATTGGCGGGCGGTTTGGCTTCGGTGTCGCTGCACCCGGCATCCAAGGCCATTGCCGCAGCGGCTTCCGACCAGGGATTGAGCTGCGCCGCGTTGACCCACGTGGAGGAACTGGCAGGGCAGGGGATGGCCGGGGTGAGTGCCGTGCATGGCCCCCTGAAATTGGGGTCGGCGGCATTTGCCGGGGTGACTGAGGCGCACCGTGCCCAGTCCTCCGGTCCGCAAGTGCATCTGGCCGATGCATCCGGGTGGTTGGCCACCTTCGTTTTGGACGAAGGGCTGCGGGACGACGCTGCGGCCACCGTGAAGGCTTTGAAGGAAGCGGGCATTCAAACCTGGCTGTTGTCGGGGGACAAGCCCCAGGCTGCCCAGCGCATCGCCCAGGGGGTGGGGGTGGACCGGGTGGTGTCCGAAGCGAACCCCGAGGCCAAGCTCACCGAGTTGGCTGCGTTGCAGGCGTCGGGACACCGCGTGGCCATGGTGGGTGATGGCCTGAACGATGGGCCTGTTCTCGCCCGTGCCGACACGTCTTTTGCGCTGGGCAATGCAGCGCCGTTGGCTCAGGCGCAATCCGACTTCGTGATCCAATCCGGGCGGCTGCTGGAGGTGCCTCAGGCCTTGATACAGGCGCGCCTGACCATGCGTGTGGTGCGTCAGAATTTGGCGTGGGCCGCCGCCTACAACGCGATCAGCGTGCCACTGGCGTTGGCGGGGTACATGCCTCCCTGGGCCGCAGGCCTGGGCATGGCGGTGAGTTCGTTCTGGGTCATTGGCAATGCACTCAGGCTGAACGCTTCACCTTCTGTTTTTTCACCCGATTCAGGGGCGGAGTGACACCATGGAAGTGCTATATCTTTTGATACCGTTGTCGGTGGTGATCGTGTTGGCCATCATCGTCATTTTTTGGTGGGCTTTGGAGTCGGGCCAGCTCGACAACATCGACCGTGAAGGTGGCCGTATTCTTCGGGGCGATTGACTTAAGTCAAGGTAGAAACCCTAGTGTCCAATGACACTTCGCCCCACGACTTTTAAGAGGAGTTCCGTATGTCTGTGATAACGAAGGCCAGTCAGGCGACGGCGTACAACGACACCGTTGTACGCCAGTTCGCCGTCATGACTGTGGTGTGGGGTGTGGTCGGGATGCTGGTGGGGGTGATCATTGCCGCCCAGCTCACCTGGCCCGAGCTGAACCTCGGGATTGAGTTCTTGACTTACGGGCGTTTGCGCCCCCTGCACACCAATGCAGTGATCTTTGCCTTTGGTGGCTGTGCCCTGTTCGGCACCAGCTACTACGTTGTCCAGCGGACCTGTCAGACACGTCTGATTTCCGATGGCTTGGCCGCCTTCACCTTTTGGGCCTGGCAGCTGGTCATCCTGTTGGCAGCCCTGAGCCTGCCCGCGGGTTTCACCACCGGCAAGGAGTACGCCGAGCTGGAGTGGCCCATTGACATCCTCATCACCGTGGTGTGGGTGGCGTATGCCATCGTGTTCTTCGGGACCATCGGCATCCGCAAAGTCCGCCACATTTATGTGGGCAAC
>DASUON010000553.1:0-14311 GCA_036276615.1 Burkholderiaceae bacterium | reverse complement strand
CGCTGATCTTCTTGATGCGGCCCAGCTCCTTGCGCTCGATGGGGCCGAACTTGGCAAAGTCCACCTTGGGCCAGGGGATCAGGCCCAGCTCCGAGCCGCCGCCCGTTGCCGGGGCCTTGGCCACCGCTGCCGCCACGGCAGAGGCAATGGCCGTGGTCTGGATGCTGCCCGCCATCACCCCACGGGTGAAGGCCTGCACGTCTTCGGGCGTGATGCGGCCCTTGGGGCCCGAGCCCTTGACCTCGGCCAGTGGCACACCCAGCTCGCGGGCGAACTTGCGCACCGAGGGCGACGCATGCGGCACGCCCACGGGCGCCACGGTGGGGTTGTGTGCGGGCACGGCCACTGAAGCGGCCACGGGGGCCGCTGCCGCGGGGGCCGCAGAAGCCACAGGGGCCGCCGCACCTGCCGCACCTTGCAGCACGGCAATCAGGTCGCCGATGTTGATCTTGTCGCCCAGCTTCACCTTCAGCTCTTGCACCACGCCAGCGTGGCTGGACGGGATTTCCATGGAGGCCTTGTCGCTCTCCACGGTGATCAGGCTTTGCTCCACCTTCACGGTGTCGCCGGGTTTGACGAACACCTCGATCACGGCCACGTCCTTGAAGTCGCCAATGTCGGGCACGCGCACTTCCACCGGGCCTGCGGCGGCAGGTGCCACAGCGGCCACCGCTGCCGGGGCGGCCACAGGCGCAGAGGCAGACGCTACAGAAACAGGAGCTGCTTGCGCTTGATTTGAAAGCGCTTTAGCCTGATTTTGCTCAGATCCCGCCACCTCCAGCATGGCCACGACCGAGCCTTCGCTGACCTTGTCACCCAGCTTGATGCGCAGCTCTTTGACCACGCCGGCGTGGCTGGACGGGATTTCCATGGAGGCCTTGTCGCTCTCCACGGTGATCAGGCTTTGCTCGGCCTTGACCGTGTCGCCGACTTTGACCAGCAGCTCGATGACGGCCACTTCGTCGAAGTCGCCAATGTCGGGAACCTTGATTTCAATGATGGACATGTTGTGGTCTCCCCCGGGGCTCAGGCGTACAGCGGGTTGATCTTGTCGGCGTTGATGCCGTACTTCGCAATGGCCTCGGCCACCTTGGCCACGGGCAGCTTGCCTTCGTCGGCCAGGCCGCGCAGGGCCGCCACCACGATGTAGTGGCGGTTGATTTCGAAGTGCTCACGCAGCTTGCTGCGGAAGTCGCTGCGGCCAAAGCCGTCGGTGCCCAGCACCTTGTAGGGGCGACCTGCGGGGATGAACGGACGAATCTGCTCGGCGTAGCTCTTGATGTAGTCGGTCGAAGCCACCACCGGGCCCACGGTGCCGCCCAGTTGCTGGGCCACGAACGAGGTGCGCGGGACCTCCAGCGGGTGCAGCAGGTTGAAGCGCTCGGCGTCCTGGCCGTCGCGGGCCAGTTCGTTGAAGCTGGGGCAGCTCCACACGTCGGCCTGCACACCCCAGTCGGTGGCCAGCAGGGCCTGGGCGGCAATGCTTTCACGCAGGATGGAGCCGCTGCCCAGCAGCTGCACGCGCACGCTGCCTTCGGCACCGGGCTTGCACAGGTACATGCCTTTGAGGATCTGCTCTTCCGTGCCCGCGGTCAGGCCGGGCATGGCGTAGTTTTCGTTCAGCAGCGTGAGGTAGTAGAAGACGTTTTCCTGCTTCTCCACCATGCGCTTCAGGCCGTGCTGCATGATCACCGCCACTTCGTGGGCAAAGGTGGGGTCGTAGCTGATGCAGTTGGGGATGGTGCCGGCCAGGATGTGGCTGTGGCCGTCTTCGTGCTGCAAACCTTCGCCGTTGAGCGTGGTGCGGCCCGAGGTGCCGCCCAGCAGGAAGCCGCGGGCTTGCATGTCACCCGCCGCCCAGGCCAGGTCGCCGATGCGCTGGAACCCGAACATCGAGTAGTACACGAAGAACGGAATCATGATCCGGTTGCTGGTGCTGTAGCTGGTGGCTGCGGCAATCCAGCTGGCCATGCCGCCGGCTTCGTTGATGCCTTCTTGCAGGATCTGCCCGGCCTTGTCCTCGCGGTAGTACATGACCTGGTCGCGGTCCACCGGCGTGTACAGCTGGCCCTTGGGGTTGTAGATGCCGATCTGGCGGAACAGGCCTTCCATGCCGAAGGTGCGGGCCTCGTCCACCAGGATGGGCACCACGCGGGGGCCCAGGGCCTGGTCGCGCAGCAACTGGGTGATGAAGCGCACATACGCTTGCGTGGTGGAGATTTCGCGCCCTTCGGCGGTGGGCTCCAGGATGGCCTTGAAGGTGTCGAGCGAGGGCACGGTGAAATGCTCGTCGGCCTTGGGGCGGCGCTTGGGCAGGTAGCCGCCCAGGGCCTGGCGGCGCTCGTGCAGGTACTTCATTTCCGGCGTGTCGTCGGCCGGCTTGTAGTACGGCAGGTTGGGCAGTTCGCTGTCGGGCACGGGGATGTTGAAGCGGTCGCGGATGTACTTGATGTCTTCGTCCGACAGCTTCTTGGTCTGGTGCACGGTGTTCTTGCCTTCACCGGCCTTGCCCATGCCGTAGCCCTTGACGGTCTTGATGAGCAGCACGGTGGGCTGACCCGTCTTGTTGTTCTGGGCGGCGTGGAAGGCGGCGTACACCTTCTCGGGCTCGTGGCCGCCACGGCGCAGTTCGAAGATTTCCTCGTCGGTCATGTGCTCGACCAGCTTGGCCGTTTCGGGGTACTTGCCGAAGAAGTTCTTGCGCACAAACGCGCCGTCGTTGGCCTTCATGGCCTGGTAGTCGCCGTCCAGCGTTTCCATCATCAGCTGGCGCAGCTTGCCGGTCTTGTCGCGGGCCAGCAGCTCGTCCCAGCCCTTGCCCCACAGCAGCTTGATGACGTTCCAGCCGGAGCCACGGAATTCACCTTCCAGCTCCTGGATGATCTTGCCGTTGCCGCGCACCGGGCCGTCCAGGCGTTGCAGGTTGCAGTTGATGACGAACACCAGGTTGTCGAGGTTTTCACGGGCGGCCAGGCCGATGGCGCCCAGGGATTCGGGCTCGTCCATTTCGCCGTCGCCGCAGAACACCCACACCTTGCGGTTTTCGGTGTTGGCAATGCCACGGGCGTTCAGGTACTTGAGGAAACGGGCCTGGTAGATGGCCATCAGCGGGCCCAGGCCCATGGACACGGTGGGGAACTGCCAGAACTCGGGCATCAGCTTGGGGTGGGGGTAGCTGGAGAGGCCCTTGCCGTCCACTTCCTGGCGGAAGCTGTCCAGCTGCTCTTCGGTCAGGCGGCCTTCCAGGTAGGCCCGGGCGTAGATGCCGGGGGCGCTGTGGCCCTGGATGTAGAGGCAGTCGCCGCCGTGGTTTTCGCTCTCGGCGTGCCAGAAGTGGTTGAAGCCCGCGCCCAGCATGGAGGCCAGCGAGGCAAAGGAACCGATGTGGCCGCCCAGGTCACCGCCATCGGCGGGGTTCAGGCGGTTGGCCCGCACCACCATGGCCATGGCGTTCCAGCGCATGTAGGCGCGCAAGCGCTTTTCAATGGCGATGTTGCCGGGGCAATGCGCCTCCTGGCTGGTTTCAATGGTGTTCACATAGCCGGTGTTGGCGGAAAACGGCATGTCGATGCTGTTCTCGCGCGCGTGTTCCAGCAGTTGTTCCAGCAGGAAGTGGGCACGCTCCCCACCCTCACGCTCGATCACGGCGGACAAGGCGTCCATCCACTCGCGGGTTTCCTGGCTGTCAGCATCCTTGGCTGCGTTGCCGAATTGTTGTGCTTCCTGGGGGTTGGCCATGGCCTTGTCTCCTGGGGGTGAGGTTGAATTGCCCTTGGTGGCTGGTTGAAGTCGCTGCGAGTGTCTCACAAACCCCCAATCGTTTCAACATGCAAACAGATATTTCATAATTTGATATTTATCACCTTCTTTGGCCCCTTCAGGAACGTGCCGCATGGCACACTGACGGTCCTTCCCATAGGAGAAAATCCGATTTCTTACGCAAACCTGAAAGAAACCATGTCAGACCGTCGTCGCCCTGCCCCGTCCTGGAGACGTTGGTGGAAAAGCCAATCCCCTACCCGCCAGGACCGCTACGCCATGCTGGGTCCGTTGGTGGCGGTGGTGATGTTTGTGTTGGTGATGCTGTCGGCCTTCACGTACTTGCGCATCGAAGAAATCGACCGCGAAAACGAGGCCGTCAGCCGCGATGTGGAATACGCGCAACAACGCCTGCGCCTGCGCCTGCTGGAACGTCAGGAGCAGCTGATGCGCATCGCCCGCCAGGTGGCCAACCGGGAGATTGACGACACCGAGTTCACGTTGCAGGCCGAAAACCTGGTCAACCAGTACCCAGAGCTGATCGCCGTCACCTGGGTGGACGACCACCGCCAGGTGGTGGCCAGCCACGCCTCCCCCAGCGCCGCCGACAGCAGCCACCACACCGCGGGCGATTTGCTGGCCCCGGGCGACACCGGCGGTTCGTTCGACCTGGCCCGCGACCTGCGACAGCCCGTGTACTCCAGCCCCCTGCGCCACCCGGACCAAGGGGCCACCCTGCTGGTGCAGATTCCCCTGGCCGACGTGGCCCATTTCAGCGGCGTGGTGATGGGCGAATACACGGTGGAAGGCCTGCTGCGCTTTGGCGTGCCCTCCGAGGTCATGGCGCGTTACGCCGTGACGCTGGTGGACGACGCCGACCATGTGCTGGCCGGCACGCCCCCGGCACCGGTCAACCGCATCCTGCCCATGGCCCCATGGTTGCACACGGTCATTGAACAGGAAGTGCCCATTTCCCCCGTGGGCAACAGCCTGTTGCTGCGCGCCCAGGGCTACCGCACCTCGCAAGACACGGTGGGTGCCGGTCTGCTGTGGCTGATCGGCAGCCTGAGCGCCCTCACCGTGTGGATGCTGGTGGGCACCTGGCGGCACACGCGCCGCCGCGTTCAGGCCCAGCAGGCCCTGTTGGCCGAAACCAACTTCCGCCGAGCCATGGAAAACTCCATGCTCACCGGCATGCGGGCCTTGGACATGCAGGGGCGCATTTCCTACGTCAACCCGGCGTTTTGCAGCATGACCGGCTGGACCGAGGCCGAGCTGCTGGGCCAAACCGCCCCCTTCCCCTACTGGCCCGAAGAAGACCGCGATCTGCTGATGATGCGGCTGGAAGACGAACTGGGCGGACGCTCCAACCCCGGTGGCTTTGAAGTGCGGGTGCGCCGACGCAATGGCGAACTGTTCGACGCCCGCATGTACGTGTCGCCCCTGATCGACCCCTACGGCGTGCAGACCGGCTGGATGACGTCCATGACCGACATCACCGAGCCCAGGCGCATCCGCCAGGAACTGACGGCGTCCTACGAACGCTTCACCACGGTGCTGGAAAGCCTGGACTCGGCGGTGTCCGTGGTGCCGCTGGGGGGGGACGAACTGCTGTTTGCCAACAAGCTGTACCGGCTGTGGTTTGGCATGGACGGCAAGGGCCACCAGCAACTGGTGGACCTGTGCGGCCCGGCCTCCCCCCACGACCTGGACGATGGCGATGCCGTGGACGCCTTTGCTGGCCTGCCCACCACCCCCTTGACCAACGCCCAGGTGGACAGCGCCGAGATGTACGTGGAGTCGCTGGGCAAGTGGCTGGAAGTGCGCTCGCGCTACGTCACCTGGGTGGACGGGCGCCTGGCGCAAATTGCCATCGCCACCGACATCACCTCGCGCCGTCGCGCCGAAGAGCAGGCCGCGGAACAGGCCCAGCGCGCCCAGACCGCCAGCCGCCTCATCACCATGGGGGAAATGGCGTCCAGCGTGGCGCACGAAATCAACCAACCCCTCACCGCCATCAGCAACTACTGCAGCGGCATGATCACACGGCTGCAAAAAGGCGCCATGTCGCCCGAAGATTTGCTCGACGCCCTGGAAAAGACCGCCCGCCAGGCGCAACGGGCCGGCCAGGTGGTGCAACGCATCAAGGCCTTCGTCAAGCGCAGCGAGCCCAACCCCACGCTGTCCGACGTGGCCACCATGGTGAGCAACGCCATCGAGCTGGCGGACATCGAACTGCGCCGCCAGCAAGTGCGCCTGACGCACTACGTGGCGGCGCGGCTGCCGCAGCTGATGGTGGACCCCATCCTGATCGAACAGGTGCTCATCAACCTGATGAAAAACGGCGCCGAGTCCATGCTGCAGGCGCAGCGGCCCGTGGCACAGCGGCAGATCGAGCTCAAGGTCATCCCGCGCAAAGTGGAGGGCGTGGACGTGGTGGAGTTCAGCGTGCGCGACGCGGGCACCGGCGTGCCTGCGGAACTGCTGGAGCGCATCTACGACGCCTTCTACAGCACCAAGAGCGAAGGCATGGGCATCGGCCTCAAGCTGTGCCGCAGCATCATCGAGTCGCACCAGGGACGGATCAAAGTGGAGAACCTCTACAATGGCTCGGAAACAACCGGGTGTGTTTTCAGTTTCTGGATCCCGGTGGCGCCCCCGCTGAAAGCCTCGGCTTCCTGAAGTCCGCTCACCGTCCTGAGACCCGCGCACCGCTCCAGCAGGAAGACAACATGAGCTTGATCCCCAAACGCGGTACCGTTTATGTGGTGGACGATGACGAGGCCGTCCGCGACTCCCTCCAATGGTTGCTGGAAGGCAATGACTACCGGGTCCGCTGCTACGAATCGGCCGAGGCCTTTTTGGCCCGTTACGACCCCCGCGAAGTGGCCTGCCTGATCGCCGACATCCGCATGGTGGGCATGTCCGGCCTGGAGTTGCAAGACAAACTGATGGAGCGCCGCTCTCCCCTGCCCATCGTCTTCATCACCGGCCACGGCGATGTGCCCATGGCCGTGGAGTCCATGAAAAAGGGTGCGCTGGACTTCATCCAGAAGCCCTTCCAGGAGGCCGCCTTGCTGCCGCTGGTCGAACGCATGCTGGACAAGGCCCGCGACAGCTTTGCCGAACACCAGAAAGCCGCCAGCCGCGACGCGCTGCTGTCCAAGCTCACCAGCCGCGAGGCCCAGGTGCTGGAGCGCATCGTGGCCGGGCGCCTGAACAAGCAGATTGCCGACGACCTGGGCATCAGCATCAAGACGGTGGAGGCGCACCGCGCCAACATCATGGAAAAGCTCAACGCCAACACCGTGGCCGACCTGCTCAAGATCGCCCTGAACCAGAACGCCCCGGCAGCCGCTTAAATTTAAACAGCAAACAATGCCCGCCCATCAAGCGATGGCGGGCATTTTCATTGGAGATTTGACATGACCGCACAACTCATCGACGGCAACGCCCTTTCCCGCCAACTGCGCGAATCGGTCTCGCAACGCGTGGCCGCCCTCAAGGCCCAGGGCGTCACGCCCGGCCTGGCCGTGATCCTGGTGGGGGACAACCCTGCAAGCCAGGTCTACGTTCGCAACAAGGTCAAGGCCTGCGAAGACACTGGCATGCACTCGGTGCTGGAGAAGTACGACGCCACCTTGACCGAGGCCGAACTGCTGGCCCGGGTGGACGCGCTGAACAACGATCCCAGCATCCACGGCATCCTGGTCCAGCTGCCCCTGCCCGCCCACATGGACGCCCACAAGGTCATCGAGGCCATCTCCCCCGCCAAGGATGTGGATGGCTTCCACGTGGCCAGCGCCGGTGCGCTGATGGTGGGTCAGCCCGGCTTCTGGCCCTGCACCCCCTACGGCTGCATGAAGATGCTGGAAAGCATCGGCTACAACCTGCGTGGCAAACACGCGGTGGTGATCGGGCGCAGCAACATCGTGGGCAAACCCATGGCGCTGATGCTGCTGCAGCAGAACGCCACCGTCACCGTCTGCCACAGCGCCACCCCCGACCTGAAGGCCATGACCCTGCAAGCCGATGTGATCGTGGCCGCCGTGGGCAAGCGCAACGTGCTCACCGCCGACATGGTCAAACCCGGCGCGGTGGTGATCGACGTGGGCATGAACCGCAATGACGAAGGCAAGCTCTGCGGCGACGTGGACTTTGCGGGCGTGAAGGAAGTGGCCAGCCACATCACGCCCGTGCCCGGCGGCGTGGGCCCCATGACCATCACCATGTTGATGGTGAACACGCTGGAGTCGGCCGAACGCAGCCTCAGCCCGGCGGCGTGAGCACGGCCCCCACCCGGGGGGCCATGTCCGTCTGGGGCAACGGGCGGCTGTACAGGTAGCCCTGCGCCAGTTCACACCCGTGGGCCAGCAGGAACTCGGCCTGCTCCAGGGTTTCGACCCCTTCGGCCACCACCTGCTGATTGAGGCAGCGGGCAATGGACAAGATGGCCCGCACCAGCTCCGCCCGGTAGCGGTCGGTGGTGACGGACTGAATGAAAGACCGGTCGATCTTGAGCGTGTCGATGGGAAAACGGGCCAGGTAACTCAGGGCCGAGTACCCGGTGCCAAAGTCGTCAATGGCAATGGTGATGCCCATGCTGCGCAGGGCCTCCAGCGTTTGCAGCACCCGGCCATCTTCATCAAGCAACAGGCTCTCGGTGATCTCAAGCTCGATCCAGGCGGCCTGGCAACCTGTGTCCACCAAGGTCTGGGCCAAATGGGGCAGCAAGCCCGGCGTTTGCAGCTGGCGTGCCGACAGGTTGACGGCCACCTTGTGCACCGGCTGGTGGGGGGCGTTCCACTCGGCGGCGGCACGGCAGGCCTGCTGCAGCACCCACGCGCCAATGTCCACGATCAAACCCGCGTCCTCGGCCACCGGAATGAACTGGTTGGGCGGCACATTCCCCAACACGGGGTTGCACCAGCGCAGCAAGGCCTCCGAGCCCTGCACCACACCGGAGTGCAACGCCACCTTGGGCTGGTAATGCAAGGTCAACTCGTTGCGATCCAGGGCGCGGCGCAAACCCTGTTCCAGCGTCAGGCGTTCCTGGGCGGTGGCCGTCAGGTCCTTGGAATAGAAACGGAACCCGTTGCGCCCCAGGCGTTTGGCCGAATACATGGCCGAGTCGGCATGCCGAACCAACTCGTCGCTGTCGGTCCCATCCTGGGGGAAAACCGAAATGCCAATGCTGCACGACACGATCACGTCACGCCCGGTGAGCGCAAAACTGCGGTCAAAAGCCGCCTGCACCTTTTGAACCACCCGGCCCAGGCTCTCGGTGTCGCGCACTTGGGGCAGCAGCACCCCGAACTCGTCCCCCCCCAGGCGGGCCACGGTGTCATACCCTCTGACCGAGTCGCGCAGCCGGTGGGCGGCCTCCCTCAGCAGCTCGTCCCCCGCCGCGTGGCCCAGGGTGTCGTTGATCTGCTTGAAGCGATCCATGTCCACGATCATCACCCCCGCCACGTGCTGGTGCCACGAGGCTTCGGCAATCATTTGCGTCAGTCGGTCGTTGAACAACACGCGGTTGGCCAACCCGGTCAACGGGTCGTAGAAGGCCATTTGGTGGATCTTGTCCTGGTAGGCACGCAATTCGCTGATGTCGCGCCCGACCGCCAGCACACTCACCACGGTGTTGGCGGCGTCAAACTCGGGGGACAAGGTCACCATGCTGCACACGGTTTGGCCCCGGGCGTTGTGCCAATGCAGTTCAAGGGTTGATCGCTCGGCAGACGCAAACACCGAGGCCAACGCAGACTCCAGCACCTCCCCGGCCTGTGTCCCGATGAACTCTGATGGTCTCAATCCCACCAGGGCATCGGGCAAGCGGCCCATTTGGTCGGCCATGGCCGGGTTGGCGTACAGGCATTTCAGCTGCGGATCGAAGCGGGCCGTGGCATCGGGCGAGTGCTCCACCAGTGAGCGGTATTTGTGCTCCTCGCGCGCCAATGCGGCCTGCAATTCCATGCGAGCGGTCACGTCGCGGGAGACGGTGATCAGGTGCGGGTCGTGGTTGTCCGGCGACGCCATCCTGGACACCGACAACTCGAACCAGCGGGTGCCGCTGGGCGTGTCGATGCGAATGACCTTGCCGAACGACTGACCAGTCAATGCGGCTTCCTCAAGCGCGGACCGTCCAATGGCAGCGCTTTCGGGTGACAGGACGTCATCCAGGCACCGCCCCAGCAGCTGCTCGCGCGAGGCCGCCAGCAATTCCGGGTTTTTGGTCCACACGTTGAGGTAACGCCCTTCGCGGCTGACCTCAAACAGCACGTCAGGAAACGCGTCGATCACCCCTTGCAACAAGGCCAGGATCTGTTGCAGGTCGTGCTCGGTCTGCTTGCGGTCTGTGATGTCTCGCGAAAAACCCACGGTGCCCAACAAATCGCCATCCAGATGCAACGGCGAGCGCCAGGTCTCCGTCCACTTGGCGCCGCCGGGAAAGTCAGGGTGAAACTCTTCTTCGCACAACACCTGCCCGGACGATATCACCCGCTGGTCGCCCTCGGCGTAACTCGCGGCCCAATCCTCGGGAACCAGGTCGAAGTCCGTCTTGCCAATGAGGGCAGAGGCCTCTTCGAGGTTGGCCCAGCGGGCTGATTCCCGGTTGGCCACCTGAATGACGCCCTGAGGGTCTTTCCACCACACCAGAAAGGGAAACACATCGAGGATCGCCTGCAACTGCCGATCCCTGCGCTTGAGCTCGGTTTGGTGCGCCTCCCGTTCGGACACGTTGCGGGCCATGGACACAAAGTACAACCGACCGGCCACGGACAGGCAGGTGCCATTCACGTCAACGGGAATCAACTGCCCGGATCGGGTGCGGTGGTGGGTGTGGAAGCCCCGGCGATCACCAGCCGCCCAGGTGCCTGCCAACAACTGCGGCCAAGTCACGTGGGGGTCGATGTCGGGCGGCCCCATGGCCAGCAACTCGTCCTCAGAATATCCCAGCAAACGGCAGGCGGCTCCGTTCACGTAGACAAATCGGCGTTGATCATCTTCCAGAAAAATCGCGTCCTGGCACTGGGCCAGCGCGGCTTCCAGCAGCGTCAACCTGGGCAATGCGGTGTTCAGCGGTGGAGACATGAAGTGGATGACTCTGGGGCACAACAACCGCGCAAACGCGGCTCCAAACAAGCCGCGCGGGGTGTTGGGCGCCTGGAACAGGTGCCAGATGACCAGTCGCAGTGACCAGCCGCCCGTGGGGGTTGAACGCTCAGCCGCCGATCATGCCACGAGGCCGAGCCACCCCAAAATCAGAAAACAATCACTCGTAGCGAACCGACACAATTTCGTAGCGGCGGGTGCCGCCCGGGGCCTGCACTTCCACGCTGTCGCCTTCGTCCTTGCCAATCAGGGCGCGGGCAATGGGGCTGCTGATGTTGACGCGGCCCAGCTTCAGGTCGGCTTCGTCTTCACCCACGATTTGGTACGTGACCTTGGCGCCGGAGTCTTCGTCTTCCAGGTCCACCGTGGAGCCGAACACCACCTTGCCGCCTGCGTCCAGTGCCGCCGGGTCGATGACCTGGGCCACAGACAGCTTGCCCTCGATCTCGGCAATGCGGCCTTCGATGAAGCCTTGGCGTTCCTTGGCGGCATCGTAGTCGGCGTTTTCGCTCAGGTCGCCCTGGGCACGGGCTTCCGCGATGGCGTTGATCACCCAGGGGCGGTCAACCGTCTTCAGTTTGTGCAGCTCGGCTTTCAGCGCTTCGGCACCGCGCTTGGTCACGGGAAAGGTGGCCATGAGGGAGTCTCCAAAACAAAGGGGCCAGAAAACAGCCCCGGTAAAAAGCAAACCGCCGATCGTTTCCGGTCGGCGGCGTTGCGAAAGATTATGCACCGAAACCCCGGCAAGGCGCTCCTTGCTCGAGGTTGGAACGGTCAGGCGGTCAAATCACGCGGTCAACTGGGCGTGCATTTCCTGCACGGAAATCACGTCCAGTTGGTCCATGACCTTCATGCCTTCCACCGCGGCCTCAGCGCCGGCAATGGTGGTGAAGGTGGTCACGCGGGCCAGCAGTGCCGAGGTGCGGATGTGACGCGAGTCGGCGATGGCGTTGCGACGCTCTTCCACGGTGTTGATGACCATGGCGATTTCGTCGTTCTTGATCATGTCCACGATGTGCGGACGGCCTTCGGTCACCTTGTTGACCGTGGTCACGGCCACCCCAGCAGCGGCAATGGCGGCCGCCGTGCCCTTGGTGGCCACCAGGTCAAAGCCCAGTGCGGCCAAGCCACGGGCGACTTCCACGGCGCGGGGCTTGTCGCTGTTCTTGACCGACAGGAACACCTTGCCCGCTGAGCTGCCATCGGCCTTGACAGGCCGGGGCAGCTTGGTGCCCGCGCCCATCTGGCTCTTGACGAAGGCTTCGCCAAAGGTCTTGCCCACGCCCATCACCTCGCCGGTGGACTTCATCTCGGGGCCCAGGATGGTGTCCACACCCGGGAACTTGACGAAGGGGAACACCGCTTCCTTCACGCTGTAGTACGGCGGGGTGACTTCCTTGGTCATGCCCTGGCTCGCCAGGGTCTGACCGGCCATGCAACGCGCCGCCACCTTGGCCAGCTGGATGCCGGTGGCCTTGGACACATAGGGCACTGTGCGGCTGGCGCGGGGGTTGACCTCCAGCACGTAGATGATGTCCTGGCCGTCGATTTGCTGGATGGCGAACTGCACGTTCATCAGGCCCACCACATTCAGCGCCCCCGCCATGGCGGCGGACTGGCGCTTGAGTTCGGCCACGGTGGCCGCGCTCAGGCTGTAGGGGGGCAGCGAGCAAGCAGAGTCGCCCGAGTGGACGCCCGCCTGCTCGATGTGCTCCATGACCCCACCGATCAGCGTCTGCCCGGCGTTGTCGCGCAGGCAGTCCACGTCGCACTCGATGGCGTCGTTCAGGAAGCGGTCCAGCAGCACAGGGCTGTCGTTGCTGACCTTCACGGCCTCACGCATGTAGCGCTCCAGGTCGCGCTGCTCGTGCACGATTTCCATGGCTCGGCCACCCAGCACGTAGCTGGGGCGCACCACCAAGGGGTACCCCAGCGAAGCGGCCTTTTCCAGGGCCTCGGCCTCGGTACGGGCTGTGGCGTTGGGCGGCTGCTTCAGGTTCAACTCGCGCAGCAGGGTCGAGAAGCGCTCGCGGTCTTCCGCCGCGTCGATCATGTCGGGGCTGGTGCCGATGATGGGCACGCCATTGGCTTCCAGGCCCAGCGCCAGTTTCAGCGGGGTCTGGCCGCCGTACTGCACGATGACGCCGGTGGGCTTTTCCTTGTCCACGATTTCCAGCACGTCTTCCAGCGTCAGCGGCTCGAAGTACAGGCGGTCGCTGGTGTCGTAGTCGGTGGACACGGTTTCGGGGTTGCAGTTGACCATGATGGTCTCGTACCCGTCTTCGCGCATGGCCAGCGCTGCGTGCACACAGCAGTAGTCGAACTCAATGCCCTGGCCGATGCGGTTGGGGCCACCGCCCAGCACCATGATCTTCTTCTTGTCCGACGGTTCGGCCTCGCACTCTTCCTCGTAGGTGGAGTACATGTAGGCGGTGTTGGTGGCGAACTCGGCGGCACAGGTGTCCACCCGCTTGTAGACCGGGCGCACGTTCAGCGCGCGGCGGGCTTCGCGCACGGCGGTGTCGGTGGTGCCCAGCAGCTTGGCCAGGCGGCGGTCGGAGAAGCCTTTCCTCTTGAGCGCGCGCAACTCGTCGGCACTCAGGCTGGCCAGGGCACCCGCGCCCTTTTCAGCGGTGAGTTTGTCCAGTGCCAGCTCGTTCTTGACGATGTCTTCGATCTGCACCAGGAACCACTTGTCGATCTTGGTGATGCTGTGCACTTCGTCCAGCGACCAGCCGGCGGCAAAGGCATCGCCCACGTACCAGATGCGCTCGGGGCCGGGTTCGCCCAGCTCGCGCTCCAGGATTTCGCGGTCCTGGGTTTTTTCGTTCATGCCGTCCACGCCCACTTCCAGGCCGCGCAAGGCCTTCTGGAAGCTTTCCTGGAAGGTGCGGCCCATGGCCATAACCTCGCCCACGCTCTTCATCTGCGTGGTCAGGCGGCTGTCGGCGGCGGGGAATTTTTCAAACGCAAAACGCGGGATCTTGGTGACCACGTAGTCGATGCTGGGTTCGAAACTGGCGGGTGTGGCACCGCCAGTGATTTCGTTGCGCAACTCGTCCAGCGTGTAACCCACGGCCAACTTGGCCGCCACCTTGGCGATGGGGAAGCCCGTGGCCTTGGAGGCCAGTGCCGACGAACGCGACACGCGGGGGTTCATCTCGATGACGATCATGCGACCGTCCTTGGGATTGACAGAGAACTGCACGTTGGAGCCGCCAGTGTCCACCCCGATCTCGCGCAGCACCGCCAGGCTGGCGTTGCGCATGATCTGGTATTCCTTGTCGGTCAGCGTCTGGGCCGGTGCCACGGTGATGGAGTCACCCGTGTGCACCCCCATGGGGTCCAGGTTTTCGATGGAGCAGATGATGATGCAGTTGTCCGCCTTGTCGCGCACCACTTCCATCTCGTACTCTTTCCAACCCAGCAGCGATTCTTC
>DASUON010000552.1:0-3067 GCA_036276615.1 Burkholderiaceae bacterium | reverse complement strand
TTGCTCGACCACCTGTTGAAACTCGGTGGCAATGTGTTCGCCGCGCAGCGTCATGCGCTTTTCGCCGTCGATGTAGACAGGGGCAGCGGGCGCTTCGCCCGTGCCGGGCAGGCTGATGCCGATGTCGGCATGTTTGCTTTCGCCGGGGCCGTTGACGATGCATCCCATGACCGCGACTTTGAGCCCCTCCACGCCCGGATACTGACTGCGCCAGACGGGCATGGAACTGCGCAAATAGTCGTCAATCTGCTTGGCCAGTTCCTGGAAGGTGGTGCTGGTGGTGCGGCCACAGCCCGGACACGCGGTGACACTGGGCACAAAACTGCGCAAACCCAGCGCCTGCAGAATTTCTGAGGCAACCACCACCTCTTGGGTGCGGGCTTCACCGGGCTCTGGCGTCAGCGACACCCGGATGGTGTCGCCAATGCCCTGCTGGAGCAGCACCGACAAGGCTGCGGCAGAGGCCACGGTGCCCTTGGTGCCCATGCCAGCCTCTGTCAGCCCCAGGTGCAAGGCATAACGACAACGCTGGGACAGGCCCTGGTACACAGCGATCAGATCCTGGACCCCACTGACCTTGCAGGACAGGATGACTTGAGCGGCAGGCAATCCGATGCTCACCGCCTGGTCGGCGGACTCCAGCGCTGAGGTGATGAGTGCTTCATACATCACCTGCCGGGCATCCCACGGGGTGGTGCGGCGGGTGTTGTCATCCATCATGCGCGCCAGGACTTCCTGATCCAGGCTGCCCCAATTGACCCCGATGCGCACGGCTTTGTCCAACCGGGCGGCGGTTTCGATCATGGATGCAAACTGGCGGTCACGCTTGTCGCCCTTGCCGACATTGCCCGGGTTGATTCGGTACTTGGACAAGGCTTCGGCGCACGCCGGGTGGTCTTGCAACAGCTTGTGCCCGTTGTAGTGAAAGTCCCCCACCAAGGGCACCGAAATGCCCATGCGATCCAGCTGGTCGCGAATGTGGGGAACGGCAGCGGCGGCTTCGTCGTTGTTGACGGTGATGCGCACCATTTCCGACCCTGCCAGGGCCAGGGCTTTGACTTGGACGGCCGTGTCAATGACCTGGGCCGTGTCGGTGTTGGTCATGGACTGGATGCGCACCGGCGCATCGCCCCCCACGGTCACGACATGACCACCCCAGCGCACCTGTGCCTGATGGGTTGGCGCACGGACCATTCGAGGCAGAGCCACTGGGGCGCGTTCAATCGTCATGGGTTCAGACATCGTCAACCTGCAATCAGCGCGCCTGGAAACGGGCCACGTTGTTTCGGGTGAACTCGGTCATGTCCTTGGGCTGACCGTTGATGGTCACGTCGACCCCAGAGGCGTTGCCAACCACCACGGTGTAACTGGTGGCATCGTCAAAATCGAGCACTTCACCTGCGGGCACCACCTTTTGAAGCCGCAGCTTGCCATTGGCATCCGTGACCTCAATCCAGGACGGGGCCTTCAACACCATGTGCAAGCGGGCTCCAGTACCGACCAATGCTCCAGAGGCAACCGCAGGTGCAGTTGGAGATGCCACAACAGGCAGGGGTTTCTCTGCGGTTGGCGGCTCCACCCCGGGCTTCACGGCAGCCGCGACGGACGCGTGGTGGGTCGGATCCCCTTCACTGGGCTGCGATGCAACCGCATTCCCCGACCCTGCGGCAGGTGGCTGAACCAGGGGCTCTGCCGTGGTGGCGGCCAACACAGGGACTTCGGCTCCGGACGACGTCGAGGCTGCGTCACCATGCCAAACCAGCAGGCCCTGGGGCAACGCATAAACCACGGCGGCCAGCAGCAAAATGGCGGCAACCGTCCACAGAACAGGGCTGTGCATGGGTTGCTGGCCGATGCTGGCAGAGGCTTGTGGTGCACGTCCCAATCCCACGGGAATGTCCAACGCGTCGGACCTTGTGGTGGGCAAACCCGCCAGAACTGCGGCGGGGTCCATGCGCAAATGACGGGCCACGCTGGAAGCCAGTGCCCGGGCAAAGGTGGCATCGGTCAGTTCGTCCCAGCGGTCCCCTTCCAGGGCCTCCAGCTTGCGCACAGGCACTTTCAGCGCGGCCGCCAGTGCCACGATGTGCAAACCCGCTGCTTCCCGGGCGGCACGAATCAGCTGACCGGACGTGGGTTGGCCGATGGTGGTGGTGTCTTCACTCATTGAATGCCCCGCGCTCATAGGCCTGGAGTTCTTTGGATTTTGGGTACCGCAGTCGCAGCTGTTCTCCCAACTGACGTACCCCCAGCTGATTGCCCAACCGTTGTTCCACACGAATGCCCAACCACAACGTCTCCGCGTTGGCCAGCAGACCGGAATTCAAGCGATGCAAGTGAAATTGCGCCCGGGAGTAATCCCCTCGACGGTACAAAACCTGGGCCAGGTTGTAACTGACCACTGGATTCGCAGGGTCAAGTTCGAACGCCCGGGCGAGTGTCTTTTCCGCGCTCGCGGAGTCCCCTGAACGGGCTTGGCACACGCCCTGCGCCATCAAGGTTTTGCCCATGCCGTTGTAGCCCGGCACGGCCAGGGCTTGCCCAAAATAGCGATCACCTTCTGCATATTCCTTGAGTTGGCAATGAAGCCAACCCAGGTTGTGCGCGGCATCGGCATCCCGGGGATTCAGCCCCACGGCGCGCCCCAGACTTTCTTTGGCCAAACCCCATTCGCCCAGCTGCATGTAGGCCAGCCCGCGCAAATTGAATGCTGGTGCATAGGTGGGATCAATGGCCAAGGCCTGTTTGATCTCGTCCAGCGCCACCGTGGTCTTGCCTTGCTCAAAATAGCCACTGGCCAACTCGGTGCGAATGCGTGCCCGCTTGCGCAACTCCGGCTCATCGGATTCTGTGACCAAGTCCGCACCAGTGGATCCACCCACAGGTGCTTGCCGTGGAGCGGCACAACCCGACGCAACCACAAGAAGCCCCACCAGGGACGCCCAAGTCAACCAACGGCCATTGATCATGCATTCCCCTTCGGTTGAACCCAATGAATGGGCTTGGCCACGTCTCCCCGCAGGGCGGTCATTCGCTCATGGACCCCGGTTCGGTCACGCACATCGCC
>DASUON010000551.1:0-17088 GCA_036276615.1 Burkholderiaceae bacterium | reverse complement strand
GCCTGGACGCAGACGCCCGACCAAATGCCCGTGTTCGGCACCATGGCCGCCCGCTTCAACGACGACGGCGTGACCGCGCTCTACCAGGCCCTCAAGCCCCGGTTGGTCGAGCTGGGGCTGCCCCTGGCCGAGGGCCGCCTGCCGGTGGTGTCCGTGCGCCACAGCACCAACCAGACGCCCATCGTGCCGCCCAGCCGCACCCGCTACCTGGCCGACATTGCCGACACCGTGCGCGGCTACAAGCAGCGCGCCCGCAGCCAGGCCCGCCTGGCACGCGAGATCCAGCAACTGCGTGCCGCCGCCGCCATGCTGGAGGTGGACCGCCCGGGCAAAGCCAAGGCCGCCGAGGCCGCACTGGAACTGGCCCAGCAGCGCGAGGAACGCATGGACCCGTCGGCCCGCAAGCTGCTGGCCCAGTGGCCCGACATGCAAAAGGCCTATGCGGGCGACGAGTACGTGGTGAAGATCCGCGACAAGGAAATCCGCACCGCCCTCACCACCAAATCACTCAGCGGCACCACCATCCGCAAGGTGGTGCTGCCCACCTACGAGGACCATGGCGAAATCCTCAAATGGCTGATGCTGGACAACGTGCCTGGCAGCTACCCGTACACCGCGGGCACCTTCGCCTTCAAGCGCGAGGGTGAAGACCCCACCCGCATGTTCGCGGGCGAAGGCGACCCCTTCCGCACCAACCGCCGCTTCAAGCTGGTGAGCTCTGGTCTACCCGCCAAGCGACTCTCAACCGCGTTCGACTCGGTCACGCTGTACGGCAACGACCCCGACCTGCGCCCCGACATCTACGGCAAGATCGGCAACAGCGGTGTGAACGTGGCCACGCTGGACGACATGAAGGTGCTCTACAGCGGCTTTGACCTGTGCAGCCCCAGCACCAGCGTGAGCATGACCATCAACGGCCCGGCGCCCAGCATCCTGGCCATGTTCATGAACACGGCCATCGACCAGCAACTGGAGAAGTTCCAGGCTGACAACGGGCGCGAACCCACCGACACCGAGGCCGCCAAGATCCGCGAATGGGTGCTGGCCAACGTGCGCGGCACGGTGCAGGCCGACATCCTCAAGGAAGACCAGGGCCAGAACACCTGCATCTTCAGCACCGAGTTCAGCTTGAAGGTGATGGGCGACATTGCCGAGTACTTCGTGCACCACAACGTGCGCAACTTCTACAGCGTGTCCATCAGCGGATACCACATCGCCGAAGCGGGGGCCAACCCCATCAGCCAGCTCGCGTTCACGCTCAGCAACGGCTTCACGCTGGTGGAAGCCTACCTGGCGCGGGGCATGCACATCGACGACTTTGCGCCCAACCTCAGCTTCTTCTTCAGCAACGGCATGGACCCTGAGTACACGGTGCTGGGCCGCGTGGCACGGCGCATCTGGGCCACCGCCATGAAGGAAAAGTACGGGGCCAACGAGCGCAGCCAGAAGCTGAAATACCACATCCAGACCAGTGGCCGCAGCCTGCATGCGCAGGAAATCCAGTTCAACGACATCCGCACCACGCTGCAGGCGCTGATCGCCATCTACGACAACTGCAACAGCCTGCACACCAACGCGTTCGACGAGGCCATCACCACGCCCACCGAAGACAGCGTGCGCCGCGCCATGGCCATCCAGCTCATCATCAACCGCGAGTGGGGCCTGGCCAAGAACGAAAACCCCAACCAGGGCTCCTTCATCATCGAAGAGTTGACCGAGCTGGTCGAAGAGGCCGTGCTGGCCGAGTTCGAAAAAATCGCCGAGCGGGGCGGTGTGCTGGGTGCCATGGAAACCGGTTTCCAGCGCGGCAAGATCCAGGACGAGTCCATGCACTACGAGATGCTGAAGCACACGGGCGAATACCCCATCATCGGCGTCAACACCTTCCGCAACCCCAAGGGCAACCCCACGCCCGACACGCTGGAGCTGGCCCGCTCCACCGAGGACGAAAAGCAGAGCCAGTTGCGCCGCCTGCACGACTTCCACACCCGCCACGCCGACCAGGCCCCCGCCATGCTCAAGCGGCTGCAGCAGGCCGTCATCGACAACCAGAACGTGTTCGATGTGCTGATGGACGCGGTGCGCGTGTGCTCGCTGGGCCAGATCACCCACGCCTTGTTCGAAGTGGGCGGACAATACCGGCGAAACATGTAACCCTTGCCCATGCCTGTACCCCCACCCCCATCGCCAAACGTTCCGAAACAATCCGATTGGCGGGTGTACTGGCGACTGACGCGCCCGGGTTTCCTCAGCATCACCGTGGTGGCGGTGCTGCTGGGTCTGTCCACGGCGTGGGCCTGCGGTTGTGGCTTCGACCCCGTCACGGCCGTAGTCACGCTGGTGCTGGCCTGCGCGGCGCACGCAGGGGCCAATGTGCTCAACGACTGTGAAGACGCGGTCAATGGGGCCGATGCGGCCAACCAGCAGGGGCTGTTTCCGTTCACCGGCGGGTCACGCCTCATCCAGGCGGCGGAGGTGTCGGTTCGTGACGCCCGCAGCTGGGCCTGGGTGCTGCTGGGCTTGATGGTGTTGGGGGGCTTGTGGCTGGCCCTTCGCGCCGGGCCTGGGTTGGTGCTGATCGGAGCCGCCGGGCTGTTCCTGGCCTGGGCCTATTCATCCCCGCCGCTGGCCCTGATGAGCCGAGGCGTGGGTGAACTCACGGTGGCGCTGACGTGGTGGCTGGTGGTGGTGGGCGCCGATTACGTGCAGCGTCGGCATTTTTTCATCATGCCAGCGTATGCGGGCGTGAGCCTGGGCCTGCTGGTGGCCAACATCCTGCTCATCAACGGCGTGCCCGACGCCCCCGCAGACCAAAGCGTGGGCAAACGCACCTTGGCCACGCGCCTCACCCCCAAAGCCCTGACAGCGCTGTACACCGGCCTGGCCCTGTTCGCCCACGCCTGGGTGGTGTGGGGGGTTTGGGCCTTGATTCCACCGCAAACGGCGCTGTGGTCCCTGCTGTCGCTGCCGTTGTCGCTGGCAGCCGCGGCCATGCTGTTCCGCCATGGCGAGACGCCTCAACGGCTGCGCCCTGCCATCGGGTTGACGATTGCCAGTGCCAACCTCCATGGGCTGGCGCTGGCCGTGGGCATGGTGTTACCGCGCTGGTGACACCCGGGTGCCCGGGGCACCGCCCACCGTGGGCCCGGGCGTGGGCCGCGTGGGAAGAGCAGACGACGACGGGACGGCCCACAACGGGGGCACCTCGGGCACACCGGCCTCCGGGAATGGCACCTGCAAAGGCTGCGGCGCCATGCCCAGTGCAGCCTGCCCTTCCACTTGCGCCATCCAGCGCTGCAAGCTCAACAAGTTGGCGGCAATGTCGGCCCGCGCCGGGGCCAGCTTCACCGCCCGCTGCAACAAACTGGCCGCCTGCTGGTAACGCCCCCGGGCAGCCTCGGCCACGGCCTGGTTGTTGAGGGCAATGGGGTCGAACGGGTTGATGGCGGTGGCATCCACGGCATCCAGACCTCTGCCAAAGGCGCTGCCCCCACCTTGGGTCGTGGCGGCAGGAAAGACCAACCCGCTGGGCTGGGGGTTGGATGTTCCGCATGCACTCAGGAGCGCAACGGCCCCCAACCAAGCCCCGGTGCGCAGCCCACAAAAAACACGTCGTTGAACCATGATCACTGCCCCACCTTCAACACCTTGGGTGGCATCTTGGCCTGGGTGTAGATGGGGTCGAAGCTGTACCGCAGGTACACCATGCCCGCGGTCTGCGTGTAGTCGGACGCGTTGTCAATGGACACCTTGCCCCCCACGGCCCATTGCGGCGCAAACTGGTATTCAGCCTCGCCGCCCAGGCGGAAGCCCAGCCCCGTCTTGGACTGGCTGGGGTAGAACGAGTTGTAGCTGACCCCCACGGGTGCGGCCACCGAGTTGGCGGCGGCCACGGTTTCCCAGTTGGACTGCAGCGTTGCGTCGCCCGGGAAGTAGGCGGCACTGTTTTCGCGGAAGCTCTGGATGCCAATGGAGCCATCCACCTTGTAGGCCACCTTGCCGTACCGGCCCGTCAACTCCAGCGGCAAGGCCAGGCTGAAATAACGCTGCGGGCTGAAATATCCGCCATGGCCCAGGGTGAAGTAGCGGAGGTTGCGCTTGTAGCCCAAGGCCGTGACGGCCACACCGGCCGTGAACTCCATGTCGGTGTCCTGGATGACCTTGTAGTACGCCCCACCGCCCACTTCAAAGCGGCTGTTGTTGACCACGTTCTTGCCTTGCAAGACGTGCAGGCCGCCGTAACCAAAGATGCCAAAGCGGCCTTGCTCAACCCCCACTTCCATGCGCCCGCCGGTGGCGGTGACACCGCCCCAGGTCCGCCCGGTCACGTCGTCCACCGTCCCGGCGTAGGACAGCAGGCTGTCCGTCACCGGACGCCTTGACAAGTCCAGCTTGAGTTTCACATCGCCAAAGCTGTCGTTGTAGGCCACGCCACCGACCACGTTGGCCACCTGGAACCCCAGCGGGGTGGTGCCCAAATCCAGTTTGAGGTGTGCGGTTTCATAACCGATGGACAAGGCCAGACCGGAGTCTTGCTGCTCCCGGGTGGTGCCCGTGCCGCCACCCACAATGGCCAGGGCGTTGGCCCCGAAACGCTGGGAGGCATTGAGGTCGGTGGCGTTGATGCGCCCGGCGCTCAAGAACACCGGCTCCATGCGCAACACCAGGTGCCCGCCCTGCCCCAAGGGATACCGCCCTTCGACCACGGTGCTGAAGTCGGTCAGCTCACTGGTGCCGGAATCCCCACTGCGTCCACGCCACATGCCGCCCGCGGAAATGGACCCCGCGCGATCGGCCCGCAGCTCGTCGATTTCGCGCTGCAGGGACCCTGGACCCGCGGCCCGTCGCGCGGGAACCACCGGTATGGGGGTTTCCCACGACGCCGCCGGCATGGGGCGAGACGCTTCCACAACAGGCTGCGGTGCCGCCTGGGCGGTGAACGAGGGCGGTGCCTGCAAGGGCTGCTGGTAGGGGGCTGGTGCGCTGCGGTAGGCATCGGCCCCGGCGTTGAACGCAGACGACGGGGTGGCCGCCACCGGGGTGAGCACCGGGGCTGACATCACCGCCGTGGGCGGGGCGAACACCGATGCAGGTGCAGCTGGCTGCTGCCAGGGGATGGATGCCGCGGGGGCCTGAATTGGTTCCTCGGCGTACACCGATGTCGGAACACTGCGCTGCGGTTGGTATTGCACCGGACGCATGGCATTGCGCGAGACGTCATGGTCTGCGCCATACACCGAGTCCGCCGGGCCCACCCCATCACTCACGCCATTGAAGGACATCTGCTGCGGGTAAGTGGACGGGTAGCGAGGCGACACAGGCGCCGCCGACGAGGGCTGCCCCGTGGGCACAACAGGGGGCTGCATCACCGGCCGTGCGGCGGGCATTGGGCTGTTGACGACCGAGCGCCCCCCCAAGGGATTGGGAATGAGCGGCATGGCCTGACCCGCCGCAGCACCCGAGCGCACCGGCGGTGTGGGCAGGGTGTAGTCCACCATGTTGACCCCCAGCGGCCCGACCTTGGCCATCTGGCTTTGCGCCAGAGACACCTGCTGGGCCTGCTGAAGCAGCTCCACGGCCAGTTTGTTCTTGCCCTGCGCCCGAGCCAAACGCCCCTGGGTGGACAACACGTCGGGGTTGGACGGGGCCATGCGCCCCGCAGCATCCAGCGCCGATTGGGCGTACTGCAAATCGCCCGCGGCCAAGGCCGCACCGCCAGCCGCCACCAAGGTGGGCACGTCCGGCTCGTCCATCAGCTGCAGCACCTGGTGGTACCAGGCCAAGGCCCGGGCGGGCTCCCCGGCGCTGTTGTACAAGCGGGCCAGCGCCTGCTGGGCGGGGATGTCGTTCGGACGTTCGCTCAGCAGTTGGGCGGCGATTTCATACGCTGCCGCGTAGTTGCCCGCCTCGCGCTGGGCATCCGCCTGGCGCACGCTGTAGGCCCAACGGATGTCGTCCACGTCCTTGCGCTGCGACGGCGAAAGGTTCTGGGCGTACAGCTGGCGCAACTGGGCCGCCAGCTCCACGTCCTGACGGGTGCGCAGCAGCAATCCGGCGTATTGCACCAGCAAATCGAGGTCGGGCTTGGGGGTCTGCGCCAGCAGGGTGCGCATCATGCCGATGGAGCGCGCTTCATCGCCCAGGTTGACCATGACCTGGGCGATGGCGGCCAGCAGATCGGCGTCCCGTCCGGCGGCTTTCAGGGCCTGATCCAGCGTGGACATGGCCGGCGCCTTTTGCCCCATGCGGGCCAGCACCTCGGCCTTGCCCACCTGCGCCCGAACCCACATCTTGCGCTGCAACTCGGCCATTTCCCGGGTGCGGGCCGACGTGGGGATTTTTTCGAGCATGTTGAGGGCCAAGGTGTATTCCTTGGCCTCGGCACTCATCAGTGCGGCGGCGTGCAAAGCGTCGGGCATGTCGGGGCGGCTTTGCAGCAACCCGTCCATCAGGCCAAAGGCTTCGCTGGTGGCCCCAGAGCGGTGGTAAAGGCGAGCCAATTCCAGGCGCAACCAAGGGCTGTTGGGGTCCCACAGCAAGGCTTCTTCAAACGCCTGCATTGCCGCCACCGGGTCGCCCCGGGCGATGTCGGCCATGGCCTTGAGGCGGTACTGCTCCGCGCGCAAACTGCCGTAGCCCAACTCTTCCTTGTCGGCTTCAGACAGCGACTCGGCCAGCGCCAGCGCTTCTTCCACCTTGCCTTGGCGCACCAACACCCCGGCAAAGCCCCGCAACACATCCACCGACTTGGGGTGCTGGGACCTCACGGCACGGTAGGCCTTCTCTGCGTCGTTCAACCGGCCTTCCTGAACCAGGAGGTCGGCCAGCGCGGCAGGCGGGCGCTCCGCCTTGGGATCGAGTTGGGCGGCGCGCTCGTACAAGCGCCGCGCCTGCGCAATGTCACCACCTGCAGCAGCTTGGTCGCCCTCATCCAGGGCTCGCCAGAAGCGGGCGGTGCCCAGAGCTTCTTCCCATTTGCGGTTGCCACTGAGCCGAATGGCGTCCAGCAGCAGCTTTTCGGCTTCGGCAAAACGTTCCTGCTTCAGGCGCACCACGCCCAACCCACCCAACGCATCGGGATTGCGCGGTCCCGAAGACAGCAAGGTCGAGAAGCGCTTTTCGGCCTCGCCGATGTCGCCGATGTTGAGGGCCGAATAGGCATCGCGCAGCGCGAGGCTGCGGGCATCCAGAGGACGGGGTGCCGTGGCCTGGTTCAGACCGGCCAAGCGTGCGCGGATGGCGGCATCACCCGGCTGCACATTCAGGTACGACTGATACAACCCGGCGTCTGTCCGCCCGGCCTCCAGCCAGATCAGGCCTTTGCGCCAGGCGTCGGTGGCGGCCACCCCCACGCTGGGCTTGCGCGCCAGTTCGGACAACAGGCGAATGCCCTCTCGACGGGTGGCCGCACGGTACGTCAGGTGCTGGGCATAGGCCAGTGCAACCACGGCATTCGACGGGTCTTCAGCAGACAAACGCTCCAGGCCTCGCCGGGCTTCTTCCCAGCCCGAACTGGTGCCCCCCAAGGTCTGGAAATACTCCAGCGCAATGGGGCCATTGAGGGAGCGCCCTTCCAGCAGCTGCCGGTACAGGCCCACGGCCTCGTCTTGGCGTCCGGCCCGCGCCGCGGCGCGTGCCTGGTCCAGCAATTTGGTGTTCAAGGACTTCTGCGTCACCGCCCCTTCGATGCGACGAATGGCCTCCTTGTTGGCCTGGGGCTGGCGCTTCAACTCCTCGGCAATCTGCCGGGCGGCTTCGGGTCGGTTGCTGTCAATCTCGTGCTGGGCCATGCCAGCCAGGGCGTCCGAGTTCTTGGGGTCGAGTTGAAGCAGGCGTTTCCACGCAGCGGCCGCCAAGTCCGAACGCCCCTTGGATTCCCAGAAACGGGCCTGCTCGGTCAAGGTCTTGATCGCCAGCGTGTTGTCCTGGGCAAACGCAGGCAAACCCGACAGGCACAGGGCCGCCGCAGACGCCGACGCCCACATGGCCAGCCATGGCTTGCGGTTCAAATGAGAGGGGTGATTCATGGTCGCAAAACCCGGTGTGGAACGTTGTGGGACGTTCTTCATTTGCCACTGACCCGACGGTTCGCCTGACGCCGCAACAGGGTGTAGAGCACACCGGCCAGCAGGATCGCCACCACCACGATCAGAACCGCCGCCATCCAGGGGTTGTTGGACAGCAGCCAACGCACGGCCATCCAGGGCGGCAACGAACCCATGTAGTACGGCGATGCCGATTCCATGGCATCCACGTCCTTGCCACGGATCACCGAGATACCCCCTTGAATCTTGGACACCACATCGTCATCCATCAGGGCATTGAGCACGTCGGCCTGGCCTGCCGTGCGATCACTGGTGACGGCAACCACACTGCGGCTGGAGTTCATCGGGGATTTGAACCCGAACAGCACCGTTTCCCGCGCCAGCGTGGTGGCAGACAGGTCCGCCGTGACCAAGGTCTTTTCATCGGACGTTTCGTACCATGGCAGGTAGCGTTTTTTCAGGTCGGAGAGCGAAAACACGCGGGTCTCGCCATCGGCGGAGAATGGCATGGACTTCGCCCAGTCCTTGAACAAGGGCTGGTTGGCGGGGCCGCCCAGCAGCAAGATGTCCTTGTCTGCAAACTTCTGGGCATCCGCCGCACGCCCCACACTGACGCCATAAACCGCCAGGCCGGTTGAGTACCCCATGCGCCCCATCAGGGTGAGGTAGGTGCCGATGTCACCCGAGCTGTAGTTGTCGGGCAGGATCACCGCCGTTTCGGACAGGTCGGCCATGCGGGTGAAGGGAAAGCCCGAGTTGGCAAACGCACTCATGTCGGGCAACTTGATGTAATGCGGGAACTTGCTGATGTCGATGGTGGACTCGGGTTCGATGGCCGCCCTCACGTTGTCCAGCACCACGTCCTTGCAAGCACCTTCCTTGGGATAGTCAAAGCTGAAGTGGAACTGCACTTGGCTGCGCGAACGCATGTGCACCGCAGGCAGGTGAAAGGAGGCCTCCCCCGGCATCAGTTCGCCGGGCGCGATCTTGCTCACCAGGTTCATCAACGTGGAGTCGGGCGCCATGGAGCCTGGGTAGGCCAGCAGAGGGTACGACGCCACATAGTTGCCGTTGACCAGCACATTGAGGTTGGACTTGTCGGACTTGGGCCGGGGTGTGTAGCGGTACTTCAAGTTCACCGGCACACCTGTGGTGTTCCACGCAAACAGGTCCGGGGGCGACATCAGGTTGAGCCGGACCAGGTCTGGCGTGAGGCCGCGCACATTCAACTCGCGAAGTGTGGCCACCTCGCCGAACTTCACCACACGGTCACTCGGCAGCCAGCGGGGGGCGTCATACGGCTGGCGAGACTTCAGGCCATCCAGCTTTGCCGCGGACACGGTTTGTCCGGCCAGCCCGGCCTTGCCCAGGCCCAATGACGAGGCGGCCGTTCGCAATTCAGCCCCGTCACGCCCCATGACCAACAGGACCTTGTAGCGGGGATCGGCCGGGTGGGTCACCACCGACAAGGTGGGGCCATTGATGGGAGGAATGTTCAGCAGGCCCTGCGGTTTGTCGTCATTGGTGGCGAAGACCACCACGTTGTCCGTGGGCAAGCGGTTCAAGTGGGCGGGAAACCAGGCACCACGGTAGCTGGCCAAGTCCCCAAACCACGAGGCCACGATGCCCGCCGCCTCCAGGGTGGCCGCAGAAGGAGTGGCACCGAACACAAACGGACGCTCCAGCCGACGGCCATCGCGTCGATCGAAAAACGGCGACGGCAGCAGCACCAGATCGTTCACCACCGACACGGGGGCCACCGTGAGCTGGACCGAACTGAGGTTGCTGACGTTCATCCACAAACTGGAGTGGAACGGGTCTTCACAATCCAAGGTGTAGTGGCCGATGAACTGCAAACTCAGTTGGTTGAAGTCGCTCGCCAGCCGGGGGTCGATGGTCACCTCGCGGATCAGGGCGGCCCCCGCCGTCTCCTTGGGCAAGGGGATGGTCTGAGCCACTTCCCCGTTGAGCATGACCTTGAGGTGCGACAGGTTGGTGAGCAGCGACGGGGAGTAGGAAAAATCAAGCTTGAGCTTGATTCCGGTGACCACCTCATCGGCCGGAATGCTGAACGGCACCGAATAGATGGAGTCGATGCCCCTCAGTTGAAACGATTGGGCGACCCCCAACTGCTTGAATGTGAAGCCGTAGGTGCGTTGAGGCAGAGGGACCGTCGCCGGAGCCTCCGCCGTTTCGGCTGCGACATCTGCCACCACCGCCGTTTTGGCCTTTTTGGTTTGCGCCCAGACATCGGGCGTCAATGAAGCCGACCCCACAGCCGCCCCCAACATGGCCGCGAGCAACAGTTGTTTTTTGAACATGATGTTCCTTGATCTCTCAAAATTCATGCAGCGCGAGTGTCGCCCGACACTTCGCTGGCGGATGCCAAAACAGGCGGAGTGGTCGAGGCCGACTTCGTCGATCCCTGCCCGGAGGCTGATTTTTTCTGCGGTGACGAAAGCAACCGCGATGTGCGCTCACGCCACCAGCCGACCGACAAGGTGCCCAGCACCTTGAAGCCAGCCAATCCCATGGACAGCACTTGCTTGAACGACTCCATGGGTTTGTCGGGCTTTCGACGGTCACCCCACACCACCCAACTGTCGGCACGGGCAAATGTGCATTGAACAAATTCCATGGACTGCTCGCTGGTCATGGGCTCGAACTGAATGCCGATCCGACCGCCACGATTCAAGGTGACCTTGCCTTCAAACTCATACTCGTCCAAACCCCGGCTGAGCGCCAGCTTGACCGACTCGCCCAAAGCCACGTCAACAGGCGCGGACACCGCCAAACCCACACCGCCATCGGAGTAATCGCTGGTCATGCAGGCGAACGATCGCCCATTGGCCAACCGCAATGCCGCGGGGAGTTTCATCTGCACCCGATGCGAATGCCTGACCTGACGGGTCTCGTTCGCCACCGCCACGCTGGCCCCCAGCATCATCAGGTTGTAGATGGTCCACAAGAGGTTGAGCAGGATGGTGTCGACGTCCGGGTCGGTCTGAAAAATCAGGCGCGCCACCCCCATGAAAAAGCCAAAAACGCTCAAGCCCATCAAGATCAGGTAGGGCCGGGAAATGTCCCAATCAAAATATTCTTTTTCATTCACCCCCCCTTTGGCCGTCACGTTGAACTTGCCAAACCTGGGGTTGATGACCGCCACCAGCACCGGGCGAAGGATGTACCAGGCCAGCACGGACTCGTACACCTCCGCCCAGAACGAATGCCGGAACTCCCCTTGCACCCGTGAGTTGGTCAAGTTGGCATGGAACAAGTGAGGCAGGGCAAACAATGCAATGTTGAGCGCCGAAGCCGAAATGACCTGAGAACCCAACACCAGGTAAGCCAACGGCGCGGTGAGGAAAATCAGGCGCGGCAAACCGTAGAAGAAATGCAGCATGGCGTTGGCGTAACAAAGCCGCTGTGCCAAGCTGAGCCCGCGCCCCAGAAAGGGGTTGTCCACCCGGAAAATCTGAGCCATGCCGCGAGCCCAACGGATGCGCTGGCCCACATGGCCGCCGAGGGATTCGGTCGCAAAACCTGCCGCCTGGGGAATGGCCAGAAAGGCGGTGGAATATCCCCGTCGATGCAGCTTCAACGCCGTGTGGGCGTCTTCGGTCACGGTCTCGGTGGCGATGCCACCCACCTCATCCAGACAAGAACGCTTCAGCACAGCACAAGAACCGCAGAAGAACGAGGCATTCCAAAGGTCGTTCCCATCTTGAAGCAAGCCGTAAAACAACTCGCCCTCGTTGGGCACCTTCTTGAACGTGCCCAGGTTCTTTTCAAACGGATCAGGGGAAAAGAAATGGTGGGGCGTCTGGACCATGGCCAGCTTGGGGTCTTTGCCAAACCACCCCATGACCACCTGCAGGAAAGTCCGCGTGGGGATGTGGTCACAGTCAAAAATGGCCACGTACTCCGCGCTGCTTTGACTCAGCGAGGCGTTGATGTTGCCCGCTTTGGCGTGGTTGTTGTTCGAACGGATGACATACACCGCCCCGGCTTCCGCTGCAAATTCGCGGAACTCGTCTCGCCGCCCATCGTCCAGGATCAGCACCCGAAGTTTGTCTTTGGGCCAATCCATGGCCAAAGCGGCATACACCGTTGAACGAACCACTTTCAAAGGCTCGTTGTAGGTCGGGATGAGGACGTCGACTGTGGGCCATGACGAAGTGTCCGCAGGCATGGGCACGGGTTTGCGCTCCAAGGGCCATGCGGTTTGGAAATACCCGAACACCAGCACGATCCAGGCGTACAACTCGGCAAAAAACAGCGTCGACCCAAACAGGCCATTGAGCCAGGTGTCGTACGAAATGGTTTCCGTGACCCGCCAATACAAGTACCGGGTCGAGGCCGTCAACGACAACACCATCAAGATCTGGGTGACGTACCGCCCAGGCAAGGTCCGCAAGAACAACGCCGAACCGAACGACATGACGGCCAAAGCAAACTGTTGGCCCGAAGTCAGCGGCACGGAAATGACCAGCCACACCACCGGCAACGACACGGCCAGCACCAACCACTGGACCCAGGACAACTGCCACCCGGTCCACCCGGCCAAGCGGCGAACGGCCTTGACAGCCAGCGCAAACCCCTTGCGCCGCGCCAACAGCCGCATTTGCAGACGCGCATACCGAATTCGACGAACGTTCATGGCTTCCTCGATCCGGCGAACGGCTGTGCCCGTTCAATCCATTCGTCCACCCAGGCCGCCAACTGATTGATGTCTCGGGTGGCCTCCCCGTGGGGCGCATATTGAAGAACCGGCTGATCAAAGGCCAGCGCTTCGCGCACCGATTCATCCTGATGCACGATGATGGGCGCCACACGATCTCCCAGACCGGATCGGACCACGCGGACCACATCACGCGACAGCGCACTGCCCGGGGGCACATCGTTGAGCACATAGGCAGAGCCCGCAAACCCGTGTCGCCCATGGCAATAGGTGTTCAGGATACGCTCCATGCCGGGGATGGTGGCGTAAGACGCCGCATCGGCATGAACCACCACCAAAGTCATGTCGGCCGCTCGAAGGGCCTGCTGCTGGTACAGCGACGGTCCCGGCGGGGAGTCAATCAAGACAACACCACGTGCAGGCACGCCCATTCGACCCAGCTGAACCGCCAGCCAGTCGGGGTGGCGAGAGAAATGCACCTCCAATGCATCGCGATCAGGCTCTCCCAGCCCACCAAACGGCAGCACCTGAACGCCACTGGTGGCACTGTGACGGACAGCGGACGACCAAGGCCGGTCAGCCAGTGTGGCAAGCCCCAACCCATCCACTTCGGACACGGAAATGCCCAGATGCAAGCGCAAGGCATTCTGTGGATCAAGGTCCACCGCCAAGGTCGGCCGACGCCTGGAAAGCGCCATGGCCAGGTTGGCCGTGAGCGTGGTTTTGCCCACCCCCCCTTTGGCCGACACCACAGACAGAATCACCACTTGGCCAGCCTCTTGATCGGATTGCCAGAGATGGCTGGCGATGGCGTTTGCCGCTGCCCCACCATCCGACGAAACATGGACTGCAGCCCGGAGCCCTTGGAGGCGACCGCCTCTGCCGCCACAGCGCCAGAGGAACCGACACCGGCTGACACGACAGGAACGGCGGTGACCACCGGCGACACGCTGGCCCCAGTGGCATTGCCTCCCACAGACGAAACCGATCGCCCGACAACGGGCGCAACCGTTGGCACCGCCTCGGGAGCCAACGCGGGCGTCAAAGGGGCCGACATCAAAGGGGCTGACGTCACCACGGCCTGGCGCAACCGCTCCTGGTTCGCCAGGCTTGCCAACGGCTCCGAAGGGGCCGTGGGCGGGATCTGCACGCGAATCTGATCGAGCATGGGCCACTTGGACTTGGCCGAATCGACCTGCTGCGTGGCCACAATTTCCTGGTATGTCCCTGCATCGCCACCGAACCGGCGGAACAGGGTGTTGACATCTTCCGCTCGGGACATGTCTTCTCCTCAATGGTTTGAATGACCGCGGACAACCCGCAATCAACCGGCCTTCAGCTCGAAGGCCATGTGCATGGGTGCCCCGCTGTCTGGCAACGGGGACAACACCAACTCGGGCGGCGCCCCCGCCGCCTTGAGCCATGTGCTGTAAACACCCTCCAAAAATCCCCCCACCACTTCGGCATCAGCCTGCAGCGCGGCGGGCAGGGGACAGGCCCGATGCACCACCAGCAACGCCCCGCCTTGGTCCGTCAAGTTCACATACCCCCACGCCAGGGGTTGCCACACGGCGTTGATGGCCTGCTCCAGCGCGTCCAAACCCTCGACCTCGGCCAACGGGTGCAAGCCCGCAAAACGCTCACCGAGGCGCAACAAGAAGTGCCGATACTCCGTGGGGGACAGCTGTTCGGCCAACGCTTCTGACAAGACCAACAAGAAACCCGACCATTGGGAGGACACCCGCTCCAACGCCAAAAAACGCATCAAGTCAAGGGTGTCTTCAGCGCTGGGGACTTGATCGGGCATGACGAATCTCTGTTTGAAGTCAATTGGGGTTCATTTTCCCTCAGTGCAGCGGAACTTTCGCAGGCACAGCCGACACAACCGGCACCAGAACGGACCAGTTTGCACGCCCTGTTGTATTTCGGTGTCATGCATGTTGAACATGACATACTTGCCTCGCCATGCACTTGGCGCAGGATGCTGCCAAGCATTGTGAGGACCAACCCCCAGGGTTTGTCAACACACAGCGCCCCAACCCTGGGCATGCGCCAGCACGTCCGGACGAACCAAGCATCCACCGTGCCAGCCCTTCACCGCACCCCGTGCCCCATGCGTCTATTGCTCCACCGACTGCCCTTCCTCTCATTCCTGTTGCTGGCATGGAGCGTTTTGTGCGCCCATGCCCAGATCCCCGGCCTGCCCGGTGCGAGCGACCCTGCCCAGTTCCGATCGGAGCAGGTCCAAGCCCGACTCGTGGCCCACATGCCCGACGGGCTCGCGGCCCACAAAACCGTGTGGGTGGGACTGCAACTCACCCACAGCCCCCACTGGCACACCTATTGGAAGAACCCCGGTGACTCGGGCCTGCCCACCCAACTCGATTGGCGTTTGCCCGCTGGCGTGAGTGCTGGGGACATCCGCTGGCCCACCCCCCAGAAGTTTCCACTGCCGCCACTGGCCAACTACGGCTACGACGGTGAAGTGTTGCTGCCGGTCGCCCTCACCTTGCCCGCCGATTGGCAAGGCAACCGCCTGGAGGTGGGCCTGCACGCGTCTTGGCTGGTGTGCAAGACCGAGTGCATTCCCGAAGAAGGCGACTTTCGCCTGACCCTCCAGGCCGAAGCCCCCCTCACCGTCGACGGAAGGCGGTTCGAACAGGCCGCCCAGGCAGCGCCCCAGGACATGAAACCGGGCACATCCCTCGTGGAGATTGACGGGAGCTTTCTGCGCCTGACCCTGGACAACCTGCCCCCCGCATGGCGCGGCAAGACCTTGGAGGTGTTCCCCGAAGAGCCCAACCTGGTGGAACCCGGCGGGGCGTGGACGCAGTCCTGGCATGGCACGCAGTGGCAGGCACGTGTGCCCCAGCACAGCATGCGCAGCGAAAGCCCGGACCACATGACCGTGGTGCTGTCCGCCCCCTCCGGCGGCCACGCGCCCGCGGGCGTTCGCCTCTCGCTCCCCGTGAAAGGCACCTGGCCCCCAGCCGCCTCAGCCCCAACCACCCTCAGCCCCGAGCTGGAAGCTGCCCTGAGCCGCAATGCCAGCGCAGCCAGCCAAGCAACCGCTCCGGCCATCGCCCCGGCCTCGACCGGCACCTGGTTGCTGGCCTTGGCCTCGGCCTTGCTGGGGGGCTTGATCCTGAACCTCATGCCCTGCGTGTTTCCGGTGCTGGCCATCAAGGTGTTGAGCTTTTCATCGCCACAGGGGCAGCCACGCTCCCACCTCGCATCGGGCCTCGCATACACCGCAGGCGTGGTGCTGTCGTTTCTGGCGTTGGGCGGGGTGCTGATGGCCTTGCGCATGGCCGGCGAACAACTGGGCTGGGGCTTTCAGCTGCAAAGTCCCGGCGTGGTGGCCGCCCTGGCGGTGCTGTTCACCCTCATCGGGCTGAACCTGGCCGGGCTGTTCGAGCTGGGTTCCTGGCTGCCCAGCTCCTTGGCCAGCCTTGAGCTGCGGCACCCGGTGCTGGACGCCTTGCTCACGGGTGTGCTGGCCACCGCCATCGCCTCGCCCTGCACCGCACCGTTCATGGGGGCCTCGCTGGGGCTGGCCGTGGGCCTGCCCACGGCCCAGGCCCTGGCCGTGTTCGCCGCCATTGGCCTGGGCATGGCCCTGCCTTACCTGGTGGCCAGCGGGGTGCCCGCCGTCGCTCGCCTGTTGCCCCGCCCCGGGGCTTGGATGAACACCTTCAAACAGCTGATGGCCTTTCCCATGTTCGCCACCGTGGTGTGGCTGGTGTGGGTGCTGGGCCAGCAGACCGGCATCAATGGCGCGGCCGCCCTGCTGGGCTGGCTGGTGGCCCTCACCCTCGTGCTGTGGGCGTGGCAACAGCCGGGGCGCAGCCGCTGGTGGCTGGGCAGTGCTTCGGCGCTGCTGTGGACGGCCCTGACCGTGGCCTGGGCCCCCCTGGCGCTCACCGAAGAACCCGCAACACCCGCGACGACATCGGAGGCAGACACCCAGCCCCTGGCCGCAGGCGTCTGGCACCCCTGGAGCGCCGAACGCATGGCGCAGGTCCGCCGCTCGGGGCAAACCTTGCTGGTGGACTACACCGCCGCCTGGTGCGTCACCTGCCAATACAACAAACGCACCGTGCTCACCCGCCCGGAGCTGCTGGCCGACCTGGCCCGCGGCCAGGTGATGCTGCTGCGCGCCGACTGGACCCGGCGCGACCCGGCCGTGACCGCTGCGTTGGCGGAAGTGGGACGCAACGGGGTTCCCACCTACGCGGTCTACCGCGCCGGGCAGCCTCCTCAACTGCTGTCGGAACTGCCCAGCCTGGACGAGGTGCGGCAGGCGGCGCTGCCCCACTGAGCACGGTGCCGTGGAAATGTCTCATTAAGGTGGGCAGGGAT
>DASUON010000550.1:0-2060 GCA_036276615.1 Burkholderiaceae bacterium | reverse complement strand
GCGGACCTGGAATGTGGCTCCACCACCAACAATGCCGCCCGGCGTGAAAAGGTGGCGTTCACCATCCCCCACTACATCACGGGCGCTCGCATGCTCGTCAAGGCCGACAGCAAGGTGGACCGGGTGGATTCGCTGGCACTCAAAACCGTGGTGTCCACCAAAAGCACCACCCCGCTGGACGCGATGCGTCGCCTCAACGCCGAACGAGGCCTGAACCTGAAAATCGTCGAATCGGCCAACCACTCGCAAGGTGTGGACATGGTGTTGAAAGGCGAGGCTGACGCCTTTGTGATGGACGATGTGCTGCTGTTCGGCTTGGTGGCGGCCTTGCCCGACCCCAGCCAGGCCAAGGTGGTCGGGCGTTACCTCACCACCGAACCGCTGGCCATCATGCTGTCCAAGGACGACCTCGATTTCAAGAAGATGGTGGACGATGAAATGCGCCGCCTCATCACCAGTGGCGAGGCCTTCAAGATCTACCAGCATTGGTTTGAAAAGCCCATCCCGCCCAGTGGCCGCGCGTTGAACCTGCCCATCAACTACCTGTTGCGCGACTTCTGGAAATACCCCACCGACCAGGTGCCGTTCTGATGCGGCCCTCTGCGCCCTGATGGGGCGCCGGGTTTGGGACAATCAGGGCATGAACGCCCCAGCCCCCCAATCCATCACCCTCACCCGCCCCGACGATTGGCACCTGCACGTGCGCGACGGAGCCGCACTGGCCAGCGTGGTGCCACACACCGCTGCCCAGTTTGGCCGGGCCATTGTAATGCCCAACCTCCGGCCCCCGGTCACCACGGCCGCACAAGCGGTGGCTTACCGCGACCGCATCCGCGCCGCGGTGCCCGCGGGCGTGGACTTTGAACCCTTGATGACGCTGTACCTGACCGACAACCTGCCGCCCGACGAAATCGCCCGGGCCAAGGACGCCGGGGTGGTCGCCTGCAAGCTCTACCCCGCCGGGGCCACCACCAACAGTGACGCGGGTGTGACCGACATCCGCAAGACCTACAAGACCCTGGAGGCCATGCAACGCGCCGGCCTGCTGTTGCTGGTGCACGGCGAAGTCACCAGCCCCGACATCGACCTGTTTGACCGCGAAGCCGTGTTCATCGACCAGCAGCTCATCCCGCTGCGCCGCGACTTTCCCAGGTTGAAGATCGTGTTCGAGCACATCACCACGAAAGAAGCCGCCCAGTACGTGGCCGACGAATCCGCCAGCGGCCCTCACACCGCGGCCACCCTGACCGCCCACCACCTGCTGTACAACCGCAACGCCATCTTCACCGGCGGCGTGCGGCCCCACTATTACTGCCTGCCGGTGCTCAAGCGCGAAACCCACCGCCAGGCCCTGGTGCAGGCGGCCACCAGCGGCAGTGCCCGCTTTTTCCTGGGCACCGACAGCGCCCCCCATCCGGCCCACTTGAAAGAGCACGCCAGCGGCTGCGCGGGGTGTTACACCGCCCACGCCGCCATGGAGCTGTACGCCGAAGCTTTTGACCGTGCCGGTGCCCTGGACAAGCTGGAAGCCTTTGCCAGCTTCAACGGTCCTGCCTTTTACGGTCTGCCGCGCAACACCGGCACCATCACCCTGCGGCGTGAAACCTGGATGCCGCCCGAAAGCTATCCATTTGGCGAAGGGGTGGTCAAACCGCTGGGTGGCGGCGAGGTCTTGAACTGGAAATTGGCCTGATCCGCCCGGGAGCGCGCCCATGTGTCTGCATGCCGTGTCACCGCTGCCTGTGGATGGGACGGTCGGGCCCTGGGCGGCGCTGGACTGGAACCGCCCCTGGCTGACCGACATGGCCCCTGCGGGCCTGACCGTTGACGATGCAGTGCTGCGTGGCGTGGGGGTGGCTGACGCCCTCAATGCCGCGTGGTGCAATGACCCGGCTCCTGTGCGTTTTGTGCCTCAGACCGCATTGCCCGACGGCGAAGCCTACGAACGTTTCATCAGCGAGACGGGGCAGGTGCCCACCCGGGACAACCTGCACGACCTGTTCAATGGCTTGGTTTGGCAGACATTTCCTCAGTCAAAAGCGGCGTTGAACCGCTTGCAT
>DASUON010000549.1:0-3635 GCA_036276615.1 Burkholderiaceae bacterium | reverse complement strand
GCACCCCGCGGTGCTGGATGCCCTGTTCGACGAACTGACGTTGGCCGACCGCTTTGTGCAGCAGCAGCGCCCCGCCGCCATCAGGCTGATTGCCGACTTTGCGGGGCTGGACGCCGGGGTGGTCAGCCTGTTTTTGCAGCGCCGCCCCGAGTCGCCCGTGAAACCGCTCCAGCCCGCCACGGAGGCCGACCAGCAGCGCGTGGCCGATGCCTTTGCCCGGCTCAACCTCATCCCCAAGCCGGTGAAGGTGAGTGAGGCGGTGTGGCGCGGAAATGTGAAGAAATAAACCCGTCTAGCGCTTTTTATATAAGCGCAAGCAGCTATCAAAACAGGAGTAAATGATGAACATCTTCTGGTTCCTGCCCATCCACGGCGATGGCCACCACCTGGGCACCGCCCACCGCTCGCGTGCGGTGGACCACCACTACCTCCAACAAATTGCCCAGGCCGCCGACCGGCTGGGTTATGGCGGCGTGTTGATCCCCACCGGGCGCTCGTGCGAGGACTCGTGGATCGTCGCCTCCAGCCTCATCCCCGTCACGAAACGGCTCAAGTTTTTGGTGGCGTTGCGGCCCAGCACCATTTCCCCCACGGTGTCGGCCCGCCAGGCCGCCACGCTGGACCGCCTGAGCGAAGGCCGCCTGCTGGTCAACGTGGTGGCGGGTGGTGACGCGGGCGACTTGGAGGCCGACGGCACCTTCCTGAGCCACGACGAACGTTACGAACACGCCCGCGAGTTCCTGGACGTGTGGACCCGCCTGCTGGCGGGCGAGGAGGTGACCTGCGAGGGCAAGCACATCCACGTCAAAGGGGCCAAGCAGCTGTTCCCGCCGGTGCAGCGCCCGCACCCGCCGCTGTACTTCGGCGGCTCGTCCGACGCCGCACACGACCTGGCCGCCGAAAAGGTGGAGCTGTACCTGACCTGGGGCGAACCGCCCGCCGAGGTGGAAAAGAAGTTCAACGACGTGCGCAAACGTGCCGAAGCGCTGGGCCGCAAGGTCAAGTTCGGGGTGCGGCTGCACGTCATCCCCCGCGAAACCAACGACCAGGCCTGGGCCGCGGCGGACGACCTCATCAAGTACCTGGACGACGACACCGTGGCCAAGGCCCAGGCGGCTTTTGCCCGCATGGACACGGAAGGGCAACGCCGCATGCGCGCCCTGCACGGGGGCAACCGTTCCAAGCTCGAAATCAGCCCCAACCTGTGGGCCGGGGTGGGCCTGGCCCGTGGCGGTGCAGGCACCGCCCTGGTGGGGGACGGCGAAACCATCGCCCGCCGCCTGAAGGAATACCAGGACCTGGGGGCCGACACCTTCGTGCTCTCGGGCTACCCCCATCTGGAGGAAGCCTACCGCTTTGCCGAGCTGGTGTTTCCGCACATCGGCGTGCAGGCCCCCGGCACCACCGAGCAGCCCAACCTGGTCAGCCCCTTTGGCGAGGTGGTGGGCAACACCCTGGTGCCCGCCAGGCAGGCCGCCCAGAGCTGACCCAGCCAACCCAGGAGCCCTTCCATGAGTTCAAGCCTTTCTTCTTCCCCCCCCGCGGCCGCGGTGGCCGACCTCAGCCCCGAGCTGTCCTCCGGCCTCGCCTGGTCGGCCGGGCCGTCCACCTCGTCAGATTCGTTCGCGTCGGCCACCCCGTCCGCCGTCTGGCTGGCCTGGGGCCGCTGGTGGCGGGCCGCGGTGCAGCGTGTGCTGCCCTGGTTGGTGCCGGTGGCGCTGCTGGTGGTGTGGCAGGCCGCGTCCAGCCTGGGCTGGCTGTCCACCCGGGTGTTGCCCTCGCCCTGGCAGGTGGTGGAGGCGTTCTGGGCCCTGTCCAGCAGCGGTGAGTTGTGGACACACGTCAAGGTCAGCGCCTGGCGGGCCTTGACCGGCCTGGCCATCGGTGGCGGGCTGGGGCTGGTGCTGGGTTTGCTGACCGGCTCCAGCAAGCTGGCCGAAACGCTGCTGGATTCCAGCGTGCAGATGGTGCGCAACATTCCGGCGCTGGCGCTCATTCCGCTGGTGATTCTGTGGTTCGGCATTGAGGAGGAGGCCAAGCTGTTCCTCATTGCTGTGTCGGTGTTCTTCCCCATCTACCTCAACACCTTCCACGGCATCCGCAACGTGGACCCCGGGCTGGTTGAAATGGGCCGCACCTACGGCTTGGATCGCTGGCAGCTGTACACGCAGGTGGTGCTGCCCGGTGCGCTGTCTTCCATCCTGGTGGGGCTGCGGTTCTCGCTGGGGCTGATGTGGGTGATTTTGATCGTGGCCGAAACCATTTCAGCCCAGGCCGGCATTGGCTACCTGACCATGAACGCCCGCGAGTTTTTGCAGACCGACGTGGTGCTGGTGGGCATCCTGCTGTACGCCGCGTTGGGCAAGCTGGCCGACGTGTTCGCCAAGGCGCTGGAGCGGCATTGGCTGCGCTGGCACCCCGGTTACCAGGGCGCCAATGCCCAGAAAGCGTGAGAGGCACCCCATGAACACCCCCGTGAACAACCCCACCCCCACCGCCGCGGGCGGCGTGCGCCTGGTGCTGCGCGGCCTGGGCAAGCGCTACGGTCGCCGCGACGTGTTGCGCGACACCGAGCTGACCATTGAACCCGGCCAGTTCGTGGCCATCGTGGGCCGCAGCGGCTGCGGCAAAAGCACGCTGCTGCGCCTGGTGGCCGGGCTGGAAGAGGCCAGCAGCGGCCACATCGAGGCCGATGGCCAGCGCATCCAGGGCCTGTCGGGCCAGACCCGCATCATGTTCCAGGACTCGCGCCTGCTGCCCTGGAAACGGGTGCTGGACAACGTGGCGCTGGGGTTGAAACCTGCACAACGGCAGGCCGCGTTGGACGTGCTCAGCCGCGTGGGCCTGGGCGACCGCGGCCCCGAGTGGCCTGCCCGCCTGTCGGGCGGCCAACGCCAGCGTGTGGCCCTGGCCCGTGCCCTGGTGCACCAGCCGCGCCTGCTGCTGCTGGACGAACCCCTGGGCGCACTGGATGCGCTCACCCGCATCGAGATGCACCGCCTCATCGAAGGGCTGTGGCGCACCAGCGGCTTCACCGCGCTGCTGGTCACGCACGACGTGCAAGAGGCGGTGGCCCTGGCCGACCGCGTGATCCTCATCGAAGACGGGCACATTGCGCTCGACCAGGTGGTGGACCTGCCCCGCCCCCGTGCCCATGGCGACGCCGCCTTTGCCGCACTGGAAAAACGCATCCTGGACCGGGTGCTGCAACGCCCCGGCACCGACGACGTGGCCGACCCGCCCGACCCGCATTGGGGCGTGCCCGCCCACGGCCTGCGCTGGGCCGTCTGAATTCCCTGCGTTCCAACCCTTTTTCAACCTCTCGTTTCAAGGAGAAACACCATGTCCATCCAAGCCATCAACGTGCGCAACCAGTTCAAAGGCAAGGTCAAAGAAATCATCCGCGGCGACGTGGTGTCCGAGGTCGATGTCGAGACGCCCTGGGGCGTCGTCACCTCGGTCATCACCACCCGCTCGGTCAACGACCTGGGCTTGCAGGTCGGCTCCGAGGTGGTGGCGCTGGTCAAGTCCACCGAGGTGTCCATTGCCAAGTTGTGAGCCCAGGCCGGACCGACAAGATCAGGGCTCGCCATGATTCAACTGGACAACATCCACCTGTCCTATCCGGGAGCCCA
>DASUON010000548.1:0-4404 GCA_036276615.1 Burkholderiaceae bacterium | reverse complement strand
AGAGGTCATGTGAACGTGGCTTGGTTTGCGGACAGTGCCAAACACTGTGCCATAATTCAGGGCTTCCCCGCTGCCGGAGTGGCGAAATTGGTAGACGCAGCAGATTCAAAATCTGCCGGTGCTAAACACCGTGTCGGTTCGAGTCCGACCCCCGGCACCACCGACAAGGCCCGCATGGTTTTCGCCATCCGGGCTTTTTTGTTGTTTGTCCAGGTGACTGTCCATGCACACCCACAACCTGACCGAATGGCAACACGCCCACACCTTTGACACCGGCAATGCCGCTGCCGAAAAAGGCACGCGGTGGGTGATGTGGATCACCCTGCTCACCATGGGGGTGGAGGTGGCCGCCGGCTGGTACTACAACTCCATGGCCTTGCTGGCCGACGGCTGGCACATGAGCAGCCACGCCGTGGCCATTGGCCTGAGCACCTACGCCTACGCTGCCGCCCGCCAACACGCCCAGGACACGCGGTTTGCATTCGGCACCTGGAAAATCGAAGTGCTGGGCGGCTTTGCCAGCGCCATCGTGCTGCTGGGGGTGGCCGCGCTGATGGTGTTCGGCTCGGTCGAACGCCTGCTCCAACCCCAGGCCATCCATTACCCCGAGGCCCTGGCCGTGGGGGTGCTGGGGCTGGTGGTCAACCTGGTCTGCGCCGCCATCCTGGGGCAGGCCCACCACCACGGCCATGGGCATGACCATGGACATCACCTTGAACACGGGCACCCGCACGACCACCACCACGACCTCAACCTGAAATCCGCCTACCTGCACGTTGTGGCCGATGCGGCCACCTCCGTCGCCGCCTTGGCGGCGCTGCTGGGCGGCTGGTGGCTGGGCTGGTCGTGGCTCGACCCCCTGATGGGGCTGGTGGGTGCGGTGCTGGTGGCCGTGTGGGCCAAGGGCCTGCTGACCGACACCGGCAAGGTGCTGCTGGACCGCGAAATGGACCACCCGGTGGTGGACGAAATCCGCGAGGTCATTGCCGAACAAGGTTCAGCCGGTGACACCGTGATCGCCGACCTGCACGTGTGGCGGGTGGGCAAGGCCACCTACGCCTGCGCCCTGAGCCTGGTCACCCACGATGCGGCGCTGACCCCGCGCCAGGTGCGCGACTGGCTGTCGGTGCACGAGGAAATCGTCCACACGACCATTGAAATTCACCAGTGCACCACCGGGGCGCACACCCACTGAGTCGCCTTCGGCTCAGCGCCGGCTCTGCAAACCCTCCGCCGGGGTGGCATACCGCAACACCAGGCCCAATTCGGTCTTCATGCGGGTGTTGTCCAGCCGCCGTGACTCGCTCATGAAACTCAGCAGCGACACCGGCAGGACGGCCTGAGCCTCGGACCGGGACACCCGGGGTGGGCGGGGCAGGCCGTAGAGGTCGGCGGCCAGGTCGAAGTAGTCGCCCATCTTCAGTTCGCTGTCGTCACAGACGTTGATGGCGCGCCAGCGTCCTCCTCGCCACAGCGCCAGCTGGCAGGCACGGGCCAGGTCGTCGGCATGGATGTGGTTGGTGTACACGTCGTCGGGAGCCTGCAGCACCGGCGTGCCGCGCAGCAGGCGCTCGCGGGGGGTGCCGCCTTCGCGGTCGGGGGCGTAGATGCCCGGAATGCGCAGCACCACCGCGGGCACGCCGGTTTGCCGGGACCACGCACGCACGGTGCGCTCGGCGTGCACCCGCCGCTGCCCCCGCGGCGTGTGGGGCTGGAGCGGGCGATGCTCGTGCACCCACTCGCCGCAACAGTCGCCGTACACACCGCTGGTGGAGCCGTACACCAACACCGCAGGACGCTGACGGCGAACCAAGGCCCGTGTCAGGGTCTGGGTGCGCGGGTCGGTCTGCCAGCCCCGGCGAACCTCGGTGGGCGGCGGGGCCAGGTGCAGCACCCGGGTGGCCACGCCCGCCAGGCGGGCCAGCGTGTCAGGCTGGTCCAGGTTGCCCACCAGCGGCAGGCACCCGGCCTGCCGCAACGCGGGTGCCCGTTCGGGCGACGAGGTGAGCGCCATCAGCCGCACCTTGCCCTGCAGGACACGCGCCACGCGCAGCCCCACATCACCACACCCCACCACCAGCACCCGCTCACGCCGAAAGCGTGCGGGCAGCGCACCCATGCCTGCCATATTGTTGATGTCCTGACTTGCGAGACAATTTCCGTTTTTCAGCTTGCGTGCCAGTATGACATTCACCATCAGTGTCCAGCCCAGCGGACGACAGTTCCAAGCCACCCCCGACGAAACCCTGCTGACCGCCGCCATCCGACAGGGCGTGGGCCTGCCCTATGGCTGCAAGGACGGTGCCTGTGGATCGTGCAAATGCCAAAAGATCAGCGGCACGGTGACCCACGCCACCTTCCAGGCCAAAGCCCTCACCCCCGAGGAAGAAGCCGCCGGCCTGGTGCTGACCTGCCGCGCCACCGCCCAGACCGACGTGGTGCTGGAGTCGCGCCAGGTGACCGAGGAAGGGGCCTTCCCCATCAAGAAAATGCCCGTGCGCGTCAGCACCCTGGAGCGCCTGTCGCCCGACGTGATGAAGCTGCGCCTGCAACTGCCCGCCGCCGAGCCCTTCCAGTACCACGCGGGCCAGTACATCGACTTCCTGCTGCGCGACGGTGACCGCCGCAGCTACTCCATGGCCAACGCCCCGCACAACCAGGGCTCACCCGCGCACCTGGAGCTGCACCTGCGCCACATGCCCGGCGGCAAGTTCACCGACGTGGTGTTCAGCACCCTGAAGGAAAAGGACATCCAGCGCATTGAAGGCCCCTTTGGCAGCTTCTACCTGCGTGAAGACAGCAGCCTGCCCCTGGTGTTCCTGGCCTCGGGCACGGGCTTTGCCCCCATCAAGGCGCTGATCGAACGGCTGCAGCACCTGGGCAGCACCCGCCCCGTGTCCGTGTACTGGGGCGGACGCCGCCCTGCCGACCTGTACATGGACGCGTGGATGCGTGAACAGGCCGCCGCCATGCCGCACCTGAGCTACGTGCCCGTGGTGTCCGACGCCCTGCCCGAAGACGGCTGGACCGGGCGCACCGGCTTTGTCCACCACGCGGTCATGCAAGACTGGCCCGACCTCAGCGGCCATCAGGTGTACGCTTGCGGAGCCCCGGTGGTGGTGAACTCGGCCCGTGCCGACTTTGTGGCGCAATGCCGCCTGCCGGAAGACGCCTTCTTTGCCGACTCGTTCACCTCGGCCGCCGACACAGGAGCCCCCCGATGAAACGCCGCACCGCCCAGCACGGGCTCTTGAGCCTGTTGGCCTTGTCCGCTCTGGCGCTGTCCACCGCCTTCTCCCCCGCGGAAGCCCAGACCCCGGGCAAGGTCATCCGGTTCATCGTGCCCTACGGGGCGGGCGGTCCGCTGGACATCACCTCGCGCATCCTGGCCGACAAGGTCAAGGACAGCCTGGGCACGGTCATCATCGAGAACAAGCCCGGTGCGGGCGGCAACATCGGGGCCGACCTGGTGGCCAAGGCCGCCCCGGACGGCCACACCGTGGGCCTGGCCGCCGTGGCCACCCACGCCATCAACCCCTGGCTGTTCGCCAAGATGCCCTACGACGCGGGCAAGGACTTCACCCCCATCACCCAGCTGGTGCGTGTGCCCAACGTGCTGGTGATGAACACCGACACCGCGCAGCGCCTGCACATCCGCACCCTGGCCGACCTGGTGGCCTACGCCAAGGCCAACCCCGCCAAGCTGAACTACGGCTCGGGCGGCAACGGCAGCGCGGGGCACCTGGCCGGGGAGTTGTTCAAGAAACAGGCCAACCTCTTTGCCCTGCACATCCCCTACAACGGCGGCAACCCCGCCCAGCTGGCGCTGCTGAGCGGACAGGTGGATTTCAACTTCGACAACCTGGCCACCGCCGCGGCCAACATCAAGTCAGGCAAGCTCAAGGCGCTGGCCGTGACCACCCTGCAGCGCAGCCCCGCCCTGCCCGACGTGCCCGCCGTGGCCGAAACCTACCCCGGCTTTGCCGTGGACACCTGGTGGGGCCTGGTGGCCCCCGCGGGCACCCCCAAGGACGTGGTGACCAAGCTCCACAAGGCCTACACCGACGCCCTCAACCAGCCCGACGTGAAAGCCCGCTTCGCCACCCTCATGGCCGAACCCGCGCCCACCTCGCCCGAGCAGTTCGGCGAGTTCATGGCCAAGGAGCGCGCCAAGTACGAGCCGGTGGTGAAAAGCAGCGGAGCGCGGGTGGATTGAACGGAAGGCCTCAGCCTTTTTCCGCCAGCAGGATCTTGAGGTCTGCCGCCAGCGCCGCCGCGCCGCTGCCGTAGCGGTGGTACACGCGCAGGCGGCCTTTGGGGTCGTAGACGTAGCTGCCGGCCGAGTGGTCCATGGTGTAGCTGGTGGGGGTCTTGCCGTCCACCTTCTTGTAGTAGACCTTGAAG